>DASVOL010000622.1:0-4422 GCA_036383375.1 Bradyrhizobium sp.
CAACTATATCGATCATCGCGCCAAGGCGCGAGGCACCACGCGCGCACAATGGATTGTCCTGTTTCGCCTGCGCGAGCAGGAGGGACTGTCCCAGGTCGATCTCGCCGACGTGCTCGAGTTGCAGCCGATCTCGCTGGTGCGACTGCTTGACCGCCTCGTCGAACATGGCCTGCTCGAGCGCCGTCCAGATCCCAGGGATCGCCGCGCCAATCGGCTGTTCCTGACCAAAAGCGGACGCCGCCTCGTCGACGATCTCGACAGTCTGCGCGATGAGATCGCCGGCGACGTGCTTCGCGACGTATCGGACAAGCATGTCGAGAGCGGACTGGCCACGCTGCGCGAGGTCAAGGACCGCATCAAGGCGCTCGGCGAGGATGCCGAGCACATCGCCGCGAAATAGCGCGCGCCTCGCCGCGTCCAGACCTGCTCTCCATCCGTTCACCTGATGCGGCTTGCGCGACGTGGTTGAAACGCCGCGGGATGTCGTTCATATCGCGCAGCGACGATGCGAGAGGATGAGGGCGGCGATGGATGAGTTGAACGGGCGCATGATGGCATGCCAGATCCTGGTCACCGGGTTGATCGCGCGCGTCGCCAACGAGCAGCGTGACCCGCTGCGATTTCTCACCGACTTCCGCGACGAGATCAAAGCGGTCGTCGACGGCGTCAACATCGCCGGCCTCGAGAACAGCGACCGCGTGCGGCAGGTCGCGCAGCGGACCATCGACGAGTTGTTCTCGCTGATGAAGCCACCAAGCGCCGAGTGATTGTGGAGGCGCGTTGGCAACAATTTAGAACGATTATTAGAACGCTTAAAAACTAGAGTTTAGAACCATTTCAAACGACAGATTAGAATCGCTTTGAATTGGGGCGATTCAAGCCAACTGTGGCGCTGATCGCATTGATAAAAAAAGTCGCGCTCGATAACCGAAAGAGACAGTTCGTCGCACGGTGATTTCGCGAACGGACTTGCTTTTCTGGGGGCGTGCAAGAAATGAGCAATGTGAAGGCGCCGAGATCGCTGCGCTTCGATGCAGCGATGGGGTCGGCTGATGATACCGGTTATTCCGCCACGAAGGTCTCCGCTGTCGCGAGCCTGATCGCAGTGGCGTCGTTTTCGGGGGCTGCTGAGGCGCAGCAATCCAGCCTGCCGCCGGTGAATGTAGATGCCCCGGTCGCGCGCCCGCGCCCTGTCTCGTCGAAGCCGACCTCGGACCAGGTGCGCGCCCGCAACGCGCTGCGCCGTGCCGCGCGCCGCAGCAATCAGCAGGCCCAGCAGGCGCCGGTGCCGTTTCCCAACGCCGGCGGTCTTCCCGCCGACCGCGACCGCTACGCCGATCCGGCCGCGCCGTACAAGGGCGACCGCTTGCAGGCGTCCGGCAAGTATCCGGAGCCGATCCTGAACACGCCGAAGTCGGTCACGGTGCTGACCAAGGACGTGCTCGAAGACAAGAACGCCACCTCGCTGAAATCGGCGATCCTGTCGACGGCCGGCGTCACGCTCGGCACGGGCGAGGGCGGCAATGCGTTCGGCGACCGCTTCTTCATCCGCGGCTTCGATGCGCGCAACGATATCTTCATCGACGGTGTGCGCGACGCCGGCGTCAGCGTCCGCGAGAACTTCTTCACCGAGCAGGTCGAGATCCTGCGCGGCCCTGGCTCGTCCTTCGCCGGCCGCGGCACCACCGGCGGCGCGATCAACATCGTCACCAAGCAGGCGACGACCGAGAACAGCTTCTACAACATGGACACCTCGTTCGGCACCGATCGCACCAAGCGGGTGACCCTCGATGTCAACCAGGTGATCAGCCCGACGCTGGCGATCCGCGCCGGCGGCCTGTTCCAGGATGCCGGCGTCGCCGGCCGCAGCTATGTCACCGACAATCGCGACGGTGCGTTCGTGGCAGGTACGTGGAAGCCGGTCGATGCGGTGAAGATCAGCGGCAACTACATTCACACCGAGCTCACCGGCATCCCGGATTTCGGCGTGCCTTACTACCGGCCGAGCACCGCGAGCACGGCCGGCGGCCCGTTCCCGGACTTCGGCGTCAACCGCAACAATTTCTACGGCTTCGTCAATCGCGACTTCTTCAGGACCGGGCAGGATATCGGCACGATCAATGCCGAGGTGCAGATCACGCCGGACCTCGTGATCAGCAACAAGATCCGGGAATCGCGTTCGACCCAGAATTACATCGGCACGCTGCCGGAATCGCCGACGCTGGCCGCCGGTGCTCCGTTCACGAGCTATACGCTCACGACCAACCCGCAAAGCCGCTACCAGGTCACCGACGTGTTCGCCAACCAGACCGAGGCGACCTACAAATCGGTCGATGGTCTCGGCTTCAAGCACACGACGACGGCCGGCGTCGAATACGACAACGAGCGCTCGTCGATCGACAGCTACACCGGCCTCGCCTCCGAGATCACGACCGGTACATCGGCCTTCACGGGCGGCGGCTCGCTCTCCGGCGTCAGCGTTTTCAATCCGGTCAATACCAATCAGCCGTTCGGAATCCCGTCGCTCATGGGACGACCGACCAAGATCGGTATCGACACCGTGAGCGGATACGTGATGGATTCCGCCAACTACAACGACTTCGTCATCCTCAATGGCGGCGTCCGTTACGACGACTACAAGATCAACACGTCCGCGTTCGCGACGAATGGCACGCTCGGCCAGCAGTCGGCCGAATTCGGGATGCCGAACTTCAACGTTGGTCTCACGCTGAAGCCGCTGCCGAACGGCAGCGTCTATGCGGCGTACGCGACCTCGTCCAACCCAGTCGGCGCCGAGTTCGACGGCACCAGCACAGCCTATGGCGGCATCAATCCCAACCTTGCCGGCGGCAACACCCAGATCTTCGGGCCGGAAAAGAACAAGGCCATCGAGGTCGGCACCAAGTGGGAGCTGTTCGACCGCCATCTTCTGGTGACGGCGGCGTTGTTCCAGACCGAGAAGGAAAACGCCCGCGAAGCGCAGAATATCAACACCTCGACCGCGGCCGGGTTGATCCCGGCAGGGTGCTCCGTCCCCGCCGGGACTGTCGGTAACGTGTCCTGTATTACCGCAGGCGCTGCTTACCGTATCCGCGGCATCGACCTCGGTGTCGGTGGCAAGATCACCGATAAATGGAGCGTGTTCGGCGGTCTCGTGCTGATGCAGTCGGCAGTGACGCAGTCGATGGCGCCGCCTGCCAACACGGCTTTGTATGGGACGTCTAACGTCGGCCTGCCGCTCGCCAACGTCGCGCATCAGTCGTTCAGCATGTTGACGAAGTACCAGCTCACCGACATGTGGGAGCTGGGCGGGCAGGCGGTGTATCGCTCGAAGGTCTATGGCGGCACGCTGCTCGCGGCCAACCAGGGCACGTCGATCCCGAGCTATTGGCGCTTCGACGCCTTTGCCGAGGCCAAGATCGACAAGCACTGGACCATGAAGCTGTTCGTCAACAACATCTTCGACAAGCGCTACTACGACGCGCTGTACCAGAGCGCAGCACCGTTCGTGCTCGAAGCGCCGGGACGCGCGGCGTATCTGGTCGTGTCTGCGCGTTACTGACGGAGGCTTCGCGGCACAAGATGCTGGTCTGTATTCCCGACGTATTGAGCAAGGCTGATGTGGCGGACTTCCGCCGCATCATGGACGCCAGCGATTGGGAGGACGGCCGCTCGACCGCGGGTGCCGCGTCCGCGATGGTCAAGCGCAACGAGCAGCTGCCGCCCGACAGCGAGGTCGCGCGGCAGCTCGGCACCCGTATCCTGTCGGCGCTGTCGGCAAGCCCGCGCTTCATCTCGGCGGCGATCCCGCTTAGAATCTTTCCACCCTTGTTCAACCGCTATGCCGCAAGCGACGGCCACCATTTCGGCCTGCACGTCGACAATGCGGTGCGGGGCGACAGGCTGACGGGCATGCGGATCCGCACTGATCTGTCGGTCACGCTGTTTTTATCGGAGCCCGAAGAGTACGATGGCGGGGAGCTCGTCATCGAGGACCTCTACGGATCCCATGAAATCAAGCTGCCGGCAGGCGATCTCGTGGTTTATCCTGCGTCCAGCTTGCATCTGGTCACGCCGGTCACGCGGGGGACCCGCGTAGCGTCTTTTTTCTGGCTGCAGAGCATGGTACGGGATGCTCACGCGCGCAGCCTGATCTTTGATCTCGATACTGCGATCCAGGCTCTGGTGGAGCGGCTGGGCCGCGATGACCCTGAAACGGTCAAATTGACCGGGATTTATCACAACCTGATCCGTCACTGGGCTGAAGTGTAACTGATGATGACATTCAAGTTCCCCGCTGCATCCGCCGTGATCGCCTCGCTGGCGATGCTGATGCTGGTTGCGCCGTCTTCGGCGCAGCAGCAGACGGCGCCTGCCGCGCAGTCCGCGCCCGTGACCCGGGCCCAGTCCGCACCCGCGGCT
>DASVOL010000623.1:0-5213 GCA_036383375.1 Bradyrhizobium sp.
ACCAGGCCTGCGAAAGCCAGTTTAGACCGATTGTGAAGATCAGGCGACGGATTGCGCCCGCTTCACGTCCGGCGGTGTCGCTTCATCCACCAGCGCTGCGATCGCCTCATCGGTCGGCATCACGGTCTGGCGCTCGCTGCCGAGGCGGCGGACAGAGACCGAATGCGTCTCGGCTTCCTTCTTGCCGACGACCAGCAGGGCCGGGATCTTGGCCAGCGAGTGCTCGCGGACCTTGTAGTTGATCTTCTCGTTGCGCAGGTCGATCTCGACGCGCAGGCCGGCGCGGCGCGCCGCGGCCGCCACCACCTTGGCGTACTCGTCGCCCTCGGAGGTGATGGTCGTGACCACGAGCTGGGTCGGCGCCAGCCAGAGCGGGAAGTTGCCGGCATAGTGCTCGATCAGGATGCCGATGAAGCGCTCCATCGAACCGCAGATCGCACGGTGCACCATGACCGGCGCCTTCTTCGAGCCGTCGTGGTCGATGTAGAACGCGCCGAAGCGTTCCGGCAGGTTGAAGTCGACCTGGGTCGTGCCGCATTGCCAGTCGCGGCCGATGGCATCGCGCAGCACGTACTCGAACTTCGGCCCGTAGAACGCGCCTTCGCCCGGGTTGATCTCGGTCCGGATCCGGTTGCTGCCCTTGGCCTTGATCTCCGACAGCACGGTCGCCATCACGCGCTCGGCGTGATCCCACATCTCGTCGGTGCCGACCCGCTTCTCGGGCCGCGTCGAGAGCTTGACCGTGAGCTCGCCGTCGAAGCCGAAGTCGGCGTAGGTCGACAGGATCAGCTCGTTGATCTCGAGGCACTCATCGGCGAGCTGCTGTTCGGTGCAGAACACATGGGCGTCGTCCTGGGTGAAGCCACGCACCCGCATCAGGCCGTGCATCGCACCCGACGGCTCGTAGCGATGCACCACGCCGAACTCGGCGAGCCGCAACGGCAGGTCGCGGTAGCTCTTCAGCCCGTGCTTGAAGATCTGCACATGGCCCGGGCAGTTCATCGGCTTCAGCGCGAACCAGCGCTTGTCCTCGGCCTCGTCGCCGGCGGACTGCGCCGCAAACATGTTCTCGCGGTACCAGTCCCAGTGGCCCGAGGTCTCCCACAGCACCTTGTCGAGGATCTGCGGCGCGTTGACTTCACTGTAGTCGCCGAGCAGCCGGCGCCGCATATAGGCGATCAGCTGCTGGAAGATGGTCCAGCCCTTCGGGTGCCAGAACACCACGCCGGGGCCTTCTTCCTGGAAGTGGAACAGGTCGAGCTCGCGGCCAAGCTTGCGGTGGTCGCGCTTCTCCGCTTCCTCGATCTGCTTCAGATAAGCGTCGAGATCTTCCTGTTTGGCGAATGCGGTGCCGTAGATGCGGGTCAGCATCGGATTGTTGGAATCGCCGCGCCAATAGGCGCCGGCCACCTTCATCAGCTTGAAGGCGTTGCCGATCTTGCCGGTCGAGGTCATGTGCGGGCCGCGGCACAGATCGAACCAGTCGCCCTGGAAATAGATCTTGATCGGCTCGTTGCCGGGAATCGCATCGACCAGCTCGACCTTGAAGGCCTCGCCCTTGTCGCGGAACACCTGTTTGGTCTTTTCGCGATCCCAAACCTCTTTCGTAAAGGGCTTGTCGCGCGCGACGATCTCGCGCATCCGCTTCTCGATGGCGGCAAAATCTTCCGGGGTGAACGGCTCGTTGCGGAAGAAGTCGTAGTAGAAGCCGTTCTCGATCACCGGGCCGATCGTGACCTGGGTGCCCGGCCACAGCGACTGCACGGCTTCGGCGAGCACATGCGCGGCATCGTGCCGGATCAGTTCCAGCGCGCGCGGGTCTTCGCGGCCGATCAACTCGATCTTGGCATCGGCTTCGATCGGATCGTTGAGGTCGGCGAGCGTGCCGTCGAGCGCCATCGCGACGGTGCGCTTGGCGAGCGAGGGCGAAATGCCTTTGGCGATGTCGAGGCCGGTCGTCCCTCTCGGGAAATCGCGCCTCGCTCCATCAGGGAAGGTGAGGGCGATCTTGTTCACGGGTTCTGCGGGTTTGAGGTTAGAGAGGCTGTACTGGAATCCGGACTCGGATTTGGGCGTTTCTGCCATCGATGTCTCCTGTAGCTCACTCCTGCGAACGAGCGCAGGTAAGCGGAAAGCAGCGGTATAGCAGGGGATTTGACGCCTGCAATCCGGCAATATCAAGAAAATGGGCCTCCGGCCGCGCCGATTCGAGAGAAGCTCGCCGGCACCTGACGGCACCAAGCGTTGCGACGCTGCCGATCATCGTTTAACGTCGAATATCCACCTTCCTGCCATCACGCGATCCGCAAGGTTCATGGTTTCCCGTCTCCTGCTCTTCGTGGCGTTGCTTCTGGTCCCGGGCCTCTTGCGGGCGGAAGAAGCACCGGTCGAGAAGGCCGGGTTTGCGAAACGGCTGACCATCTACCTCGCCAAGGGACCGGCGAATGCCTGCGGGGCCGGCTGCGATCGCTGGATCGCGATCGAAGGTGAGATCGATCGCGATGCCGCGGCGCGGGTTCGCAGCTTCCTGCTTGCCGTCAAGGACCCACAGCTTCCGATCTACCTGCATTCGCCGGGCGGAAACGTCGAGCAGTCCTATGCGATCGCGCGGTTCCTGCGTGCACGCAAGGCGATTGCCCGGGTCGGCCGCACCAGCGTGGGCGCCTGTTCCGCGGGCACGCAGATCGATGCCGCCTGCCAGAAGATCAAGGCTGCGAAAGGCGAGGTCGAGGCCGAACTCACCACGCGCAACGCGATGTGCGTTTCGGCCTGCGCCTATCTGTTCGTGGGCGCGACCAACCGTGAAGTGGCGCCCGACTCGGTGCTCGCGGTGCATAACTCCAGGCTGATGTTCGTGGTTCATGGCCATCCGCCGCCGCAGGTCGTCGCCGATTTCAGGCGGCGCGAGATGGTCAGCGCCGATCGCGACCGCAACCTGTTCCTCGCGGCCATGGGAATCAGCCATGAGCTCAGCGAGCTGATCCGGACCGTGAAGTTCGAGAACCTGCACGTGCTGACGCGGCCGGAGCTCTATCGATTCGGAATCGATACGCGGCCGCTGCCGGAAACGCTGTGGGCGGTGGAGAAGGAAACCCGGCCCTATGTCCGCAAGATTGCGCAGCAGAAGAAGGGCGACGGCAGCTCGTTCCGCATGATGGAGTGGCGTCTGTTTTGCGAGAACAAGGAGCGCGGGCGGCTGATGTTCGTGCGCGAGTTCGACGAGGGCGCTGCCGGCAAGAGCACGGTGGTGATGATGGCCGGCGCCACCAGGACCGTCGCCTTCGGCAGAATGCCGGCGCGGTTCGGCAAATACGAGGTCTGGAGCGATCCGGTGCCGTCTGACATCGTCAAGGCGATGCTGGCGGTCCCGAATCTGCAGATCGGCGAAAGCGCGCTGTCGTCCGACGGCAAGCCCGACAGCAAAGCCAGCCCTGCGGCATTCGATATCGACACGACCGGGCTGGAGCAGGGCTGGACGCAGCTATTGGCGTCGTGCCCGGCGACGAGCGCTGGGCCGAAGCCGGCGGGCCCGCTGCCGGCCGCGGTGTCGCCGAGCGTCAACGCGGTGCCGGCCGCATCGCCGTCGCCGTGAGCGCAAGCGGCGCCAGCCGATCACGTGCTATGCATTTAGATGCAGTTGCATTGACTTCGGAGTCTGCTATCAACGCGGCGTGAAACGCTTCGCTCCCACCGCATTGATGCTCGGCAATATCGTCACCGGCTGCTCGGTACTTGCGCCGGCCGGCATGCTGGCGGAGCTGTCGAACGGTCTCGGCGTCACGATCCACACCGCGGGTCTGCTGATCACCTTCGGCGCGATCGTGCTGTGTGTCGGCTCGCCGGTGACGGCGTGGCTGACCAGCCGGTTCGAACGGCGCGCGCTGCTGACGGCGACGCTGCTGGTGCTGACGCTGACCAACGCGGCATCGGCCTTCGCGCCGGACTACGACAGTCTGTTGATCATTCGCCTCGTGATGCTCGCGGTCGGTGTCCTCTACACGCCGCAGGCGGCCGGCACCGCGGCGCTGATCGTGCCGGTGGAGAAGCGCGGCAGCACCATCGCCTATATCTTCCTCGGCTGGTCGCTCGCCGCCGCGATCGGGCTGCCGTTGATCACCTTCATCGCAAGCCGTTACGGCTTTCGCGTGACCTATGGCGCGATCGCGCTGACCGGGCTCGTAAGCTGCCTGCTGTTGTGGTGGCGGCTGCCCGGCGGGTTGCATGGCGCGCCGGTCGACTTGAGGACCTGGGCCGATCTCGGCCGCAATCCGACCGTCATCCTGCTGCTGTCGATCACGACGTTGCAGATGTCCGGCCAGTTCGTGGTGTTCACCTTCATGGGGCCGCTGCTCGGCAAATTGACCGGCGCCAACGCGGACGCCGTCGGGATCGTGTTCGCGCTGTACGGCATCTTCGGCTTCGTCGGCATTGCGATCGCGACCCGCATCGTGGATTCCTGGGGCGCCTGGAAGACGTCGGTGCTGTTCACCGTGCTGCTGCTCGCCGGCGTCGCCGGCTGGGCACTGAGCGCCGGTGCCTACGCATTGATGGCCGCCTCGGTTGCGGTGTGGGGTCTCGGCTTTGCGTCGACCAATTCGATGCAGCAGGTACGCCTGGTCGGCGCGGCGCCGACGCTCGCGTCGGCGTCGGTCTCGCTCAACACCTCGGTGCTCTATGTCGGCCAGGCCATCGGCTCCGCGATCGGCGGACTGCTGTTCGCGCGCGAATGGCTGCTTAGCGCGGGCTACGTGGCCACGGCCTTCGTCGCGGCGGCCCTTGCGGTCGTGATCATCACGCGGCCGCGGCCGGCCACGCGCGCCGCCGCCGCCGAGTGAGTTAATCGGCAATCCGGGTCAGGAACGCCTTGAAGCTTACGCCCGGGAGCTGCAGCGCCTCGCCCTCGAAATCGACCATGTCGCCGTTCGCGGTGCCCTTCAGCATCAACGTGATCATGTCGGTCCCGAACAGCGGCCGGAACGCGGGATCGGGATTGTGCCGCTGCGTCGAGACTTTGACGTGAATGCCGTCACCGCGGTCGGTGTAGTTGCCGACGAAGGCAAAGGCCGAGTTGCCGCCGCGCAGCTTGCCGCCGGTCGCGTAGAGCACCCCGGTGCCGGTGCCGTGAACGGTGTGAAATTCGAGCTTGTACAAGCCTTCCTGCAATGCCCACCCCCGAGAAAAACATTCGTCGCAATGGTTGCAGCCTATGGTGC
>DASVOL010000624.1:0-1598 GCA_036383375.1 Bradyrhizobium sp.
GCCAAGTTCGTGCCGGTGCCGTCGATCTGGGGCCACTTCGCGGGCGGGCCGGGGACCAACCCGGTCGATGTCGCCTTCATCGATACCAAGCTCAAGGAACTGCTCGCATCGTGATGTCAATCGGTTGCGAACGGCTGCCTGCGCGATCATGGGAGGCGTGAGCTTGTCCAATCCCGCCTTGCTGCTCGACCAGTACCGCATCCGCCAGGAGCCGTATTACCGGCCGCTCAAGGATGAGGTCGAACTGTTCGGTGCAGCCTATGCGAACCGCATGCCGGTGATGCTGAAAGGCCCCACCGGCTGCGGCAAGACCCGCTTCATCGAATACATGGCCTGGCGGCTCGGCCGTCCGCTGATCACGGTCGCCTGTCACGAGGACATGACGGCGGCGGATCTGGTGGGCCGCTGGCTGCTCGATGCCGAGG
This sequence comes from Bradyrhizobium sp., assembly GCA_036383375.1. GTDB lineage: Bacteria > Pseudomonadota > Alphaproteobacteria > Rhizobiales > Xanthobacteraceae > Bradyrhizobium. The sequence goes on from DASVOL010000624.1 coordinate 426, forward strand.
GTACGGTGTGGAGCGACGGGCCACTGACGACGGCCGTGCGTCTCGGCGCGATCTGCTACCTCGACGAGATCGTCGAGGCGCGCCAGGACACGACGGTCGTGATCCATCCCTTGACCGACGATCGGCGCGTGCTGCCGCTGGAAAAGCGTGGCGAGCTGATCCACGCGCATTCCGACTTCCAGCTCGTGATCTCCTACAATCCGGGCTACCAGAGCGCGATCAAGGACCTCAAGGAGTCCACCAAGCAGCGCTTCGCGGCGCTGGATTTCGGCTACCCCGACCGGTCGGCGGAAACCGAGGTGGTGTCGCGCGAGGCCGGCATCGAACCCAATCTCGCCGATCTCCTGGTGAAGATCGCCCAGCACAGCCGCAACCTGAAAGGTCAAGGTCTCGACGAAGGCGCTTCGACCCGGATGCTGGTCAATGCCGGCCGCCTGATCGGATGCGGTATCAGCCTCGAAAAGGCGTGCGAGACCACGATCGTCGTTCCCTTGACCGATGATGCGGACACCAGGAACACGTTGCGTGACGTGATTTCGGCTTCTGCGTAGACGGAAATTCGGAGGTGGCGGTCGCGCAAATCAGTTCGCTCGATGGCTTCCGGTCCGGGCGCCGGCTTGCGGCGCTCTTGCGCGGCCACGATGAGATCGCCGTGGTGGTGCAGAAGGCGCGGGCCAGCTTGCACCGGATGGGGTCGTTCGATCGTCTGGCGGCCTGGGACGAGGCGGTGCACGACCTGTTCGAGGCCAACCTCGGTCAGGCCGTGGTACTGGGCTTTCTAAAGCTATCGGAGCAATGGCCGGCGCTGCGATCGACCGATGATTTGATCGCGATCGGACGCGCCGCGGGCGATATCGGCCGCAGCGCCGGAAGCCGCACTGCCCATGGGTTGCTGACCGAATTGTCCAAAGTGCTGCCGCGGCTAGGGCGTGCTGGCGAACTCGCTGCCGTTCTTGCTGCACTTGGCCAACTCGCAGATGCAGGCCCGGAATCGGTGGGCCTTGCGATCGGCCGGCTGGAGCCGCTGCTCGCACATGCCGGGGCCGACGATTTTTCCGCCTGGGTTTCGGCCGGCTTGCGCGCAAGCGGCGGCCGCGCATCGCGCCGGCGCGCCTATTTCGCGCTCGACGATCCGCTCTCGCTGCGGCTGTTCGCGGTCGGCCGAACCGGCGA
>DASVOL010000625.1:0-5587 GCA_036383375.1 Bradyrhizobium sp.
GAGGAGCTCGAAGTCAACGCCGCCGATCTCGAGACTGATGGGCGCGGCAATATCCACGTCAAGGGTGCGCCGCACCGCTCGATCTCGACCAAGGACGTCGCGATCGCCGCGCAGTTCAAGCAGGGCAAGACGATTTCCGGCCGCGGCATCTTCCTGGTGCCGCTGTCCGACGTCGATCCCGAGACCGGCGAGATGTCGCCGGCGACATGTTACGCGCATGCCTGCCTGGTCGCCGAGGTCGAGGTTGACGACGAGACCGGCGAGGTCGACATGATCAGGATGGACTCGGCCTACGAGCTCGGTCGCGCGCTCAATCCGCGCCTGGTCGAGCAGCAGCTCGTCGGCGGCGCCTGGATGGGCGTCAGCCATGCGCTCTACGAAACACCGGAGCCGTATTATCCGGAGCCGGTGCATGGCCCGCGCGATTTCGTCGAATATCTGATGCCGGGTCCCGGCGATATCTGCCCGCACGACATCGCGGTGCTGGAACGCCCGGCACCGGACGGCCCGTTCGGCGCCAAGGGACCAGGCGAGATGTGCGCCAATCCGGTGCTGCCTGCGGTCGCGAACGCGATCTTCAATGCGGTCGGGGTGCGGATCGACGATCTGCCGATCACGCCGGAGAAAGTGCTGCGCGCGATCCGGGCGCAGGGCGGCGCGCGGCCGCAACCGCGGCGCTGAGGTCCTTTCATGCCGGTCCGCAGCAACATCGTCGGCATCGACAGCCCCGAGGCGCTGGAGAAGGCGCTGCGCGCGGCCTATTACCTCGCCGACGACGGCATCGCGACCGCCTCCTATCTCTCGCTCGCGCTCGGCAAGCCGCTACTGCTCGAGGGCGCGCCGGGCGTCGGCAAGACCGAGGCTGCCAAGGCAATCGCCGCCGTGCTCGGCCGCCGGCTGATCCGCCTGCAATGCTATGAAGGCATCGACGCCGCCGCAGCGCTCTACGAGTGGAATTATCCGCGCCAGATGCTGGCGATCCGGCAGGCCGGCGAAGAGAGCATCGACATCTACGGCGAGTCGTTCCTGATCGAGCGGCCGATGCTGGCCGCGTTGCGCGCGCCTGACGCAACCGTGCTGCTGATCGACGAAATCGACCGCGCCGACCAGGAGTTCGAGGCGTTCCTGCTCGAATTCCTCTCCGACTTCCAGATCTCGATTCCCGAGCGCGGCACCATCCGCGCCGCCGAACATCCCGTCGTCGTGCTGACCTCGAACCGGACGCGCGACCTGCATGAAGCGTTGCGGCGGCGCTGCGTCTATCACTGGATCGATTACCCGAATGCCGAGCGCGAGGCGCGGATCGTGATGATGCGCGCCTCCAGCGTCGCCGAAGCCACTGCCCGCGCGGTGGTCGCGGCCGTCGGCCGGCTGCGCCGCGAGCCGCTGAGCAAGGCGCCGGGCATTGCCGAAGCGGTCGACTGGGCCGAGGCCGCGACCTTGCTCAACAAGGGCGGCGCACGCTGGCCGGATGCTTTCAAGCGCTCGATCGGCGTCGCGCTGAAGGACGAGGAGGACCTGCATTTCATCTCACCCCGGCTCGATGCGATCATCGCGGAGGCTGCCGCGTGAGCGACGATCTCAAGCTGCCGCGCGCCGCGCAGATCTTCGTCACCTTTGTCGCGCTGTTGCGCGCCAACGGATTTTCGGTCGCGCCGGAGCAGACGACGAGCTTCCTCGCCGCGATCGAACTGCTCGGGCCGCGCAGCCTGGAGCACATCCGCCGGGCCGGGCTTGCCACGCTGGCACCCCCGCCGGAGCGCCGCGCGACCTACGACCGTCTGTTCGACATCCATTTCCGTGGCGCGGAGGCCATCGAACAGGCCGAGGGAGAAGACGAGGAGACCGTCCGCCTGCAGGAGGAGGGCCGAGGCGAGGACGAGCCGCCGCTCGCCGACGAGGCCAACGAATCCGGCCTCGCCGCGGCCCGCACCGAAGCCTTGGTCGAGCGCCGCTTTGCTCAGACCACAACCAGCGATCCGCTGCGCCGATTGTCCCGCGAGGCGGCAAAGCGGCTGCCGCGGCGACGCGGCCACCGGCGACGCCGCGCGAGGAGCGGCCCATTCGCCGACCTGCGTCGCACGCTGCGTGACAGCGTCCGCAATGACGGCGAGGTGCTGCGGCTCGGGCGGATGCGCCGCCGCCAGCGCCCGCGCAAGATCCTGCTCCTGATCGACGTCTCCGGCTCGATGAAGGTGCGCACCGAGGAAAACATGAGGCTCGCCCATGTGCTGGTGCAGGCGGCCGGCAATGTCGAGGTGTTCACCTTCGGCACGCGGCTGACCCGCGTCACGTCGGCGCTGCGGCTGAAGCGGCGCGAGCAGGCGCTGAACGCGGCCTCGTTCCTGGTCAGCGACTGGGACGGCGGTACCCGCATCGGCGACGCGCTGCAGGCCTTCCTCGCCGTGCCGCGATTCGGCGGATATGCCCGCGGCGCCGCGGTCGTGATCGTCTCCGACGGCCTGGAGCGCGGCGATCCTGCCGCTTTGCGCGATGCGGTTGCAAAACTGTCGCGCCGGGCCTGGCGGGTGAGCTGGCTTACGCCGCTCGCGACCTCGCCCGGCTTCAAGCCGCAAACCGAAGCGCTGATCGCGATCCAGCGCTTTGTCGATGATCTCGTGGACGGCGGATCGAGCGCGGCAGTCGTCGCACATCTGCTGTCGCTTGCAACAAGGAGAGCTGCGTGACCGGCATTGTCGACGGACATCATCACATCTGGCGTCAGGCCGATCTCGTCTGGCTGTCCGGCCCGATGCAGCCGCGCATCTTCGGCCCCTACGAGCCGATCCGCCGCGACTATCCGATCGAGGAATATCTCGACGACCTCAAGGGCACCGGCGTCACCCGCTCGGTCTATGTCCAGACCAACTGGCCGAACGGCCAGTTCGAGGACGAAGCCGCCTGGGTGCAGCAGACCGCCGACCAACACGGCTGGCCGCACGCACTCGTCGCCTATGCGGACTTCTCCGTCGACGACGTCCGGCCACAGCTTGATCGGTTGAAGCGCTATCCGCTGGTGCGCGGCGTGCGCATGCAGCTGCACTGGCACGAAAACCCGCTCTATCGCTTCGCGGCCCGTCCCGATCTCTGCACTGATCCGGTCATCCGGCGCAATGTCGGCCATCTCGCCGATTACGGCTGGAGCTTCGACCTGCAGGTGTTCGCGCCGCAGATGACCGATGCCGCCGGTCTCGCCGCAGCCTGCCCCGACGTGACGTTCATCCTGCAACACGCCGGCATGCTGGAGGATCTGTCGCCGCAGGGCCGCGCCGGCTGGCGCGCCGGCATGGCGCGGCTCGCGCAATGCCGGAACGTCGTGTCGAAGCTGTCCGGGCTCGGCACCTTCATCCACCGCAACGATGCCGCGCATATTGCCGGCGTCGTGATCGATACCGTAGCCATCTTCGGCGCCGACCGCTGCCTGTTCGGCTCGAACTTTCCGATCGAGAAGCTGTGGACCAGCTACCGCGATCTCGTCGACGCCTTCAAGGCGGCCGCCGAACGGCTCAGCCGCGAGCAGCGCGAGGCGATCTTCAGCACGACGGCGGCGCGGGTCTATCGGCTGGGGCCATAGGCACCGCGGACACGAACACGACAACGAACATGAATTGGGAGGGCGAGCGATGCCGTTGGAGATCAAGATTCTGGACTATGGCGATATCGAGCTGGAATCGAGCTTCCTCGTGCTCGGGCACAATTGCGGCCGCACCCGGCGCGTGCTGACGCTCGGCTTCCTGATCCTCGGCGGCCCCTACCCCGTGCTGGTCGATACCGGCTACCGATCCAACCAGATCATGGAGACGCTCGGCATGCGCGGCCTCCAGTTCCACGAGAACATGATCGAGAACCAGCTCGCCCGGCACGGCGTGCGAATGGGCGACGTCCGTTTCGTCTGCCACACCCATCTGCACATCGATCATGCTGGCAAGGACGATCTGTTCCCGATGAACACGACCGTCGTCGTCAACCGCAAGGAGCTGGAATATTCCGTCTCCGGCCTGATGCACCCGCAATATCCCGCACCCGACATCAAGCATTTGATCGACCGCCTGCACACCAAGGGCGCGTTGCGCTTCCTCGACCTCGAGATCACCGGTCCGGTCGAGCTGATGCCGGGAGTCTATTGCGATGCCGCCAACGCCCATACCGAGGGCTCGATGAACATCCACGTCCACACCGCCGACGGCATCGCCACGATCTGCGGCGACGTGATCTATGATTTCAACGACCAGATCGTGACGCCGTTCAACGAAATCCAGGACGCCGAGCCGCGCACCACCGGCAACCACGGCACCAGCAAGCGCGCCGAGAAGGCGGCGATCAAGAAGCTGCTGTCGAGCTCGCGCTATCTGCTGCCGGTGCATGATCGCCCCGCGAAGATCGAAGGCGGCACGGTGGTCGGCCGCCTGCACGACCAGGTGCCCGGGCCTGTCGTGCAGAGCTTGCCGCAACGCAACTGGTTCCCGGCGTAACAGCGAGGACGGATGCGATGACGCATGTCACGTTGCGCGCCGAGTTCGAAGATCTGATCGACCCCTATGCGCCGGTCGGCCAGGTCGGCACCGGCTTCGACTTCACGGAGGGACCGATCTGGCATCCGGTCGAGCACTTCCTGCTGTTCTCCGACATGCCCGGCGATGTGCGCCGGCGCTGGGATGCGCGGCGCGGCGTGGTCGAGGTCAAGCGTCCGTCGAACAAATGCAACGGCATGACCTATGATGCCGATCTCAACCTGATCGTCTGCGAGCATGCGACCTCTTCGCTGATCCGCGAGCGGCCCGACGGGCGGCGCGAGGTGCTGGCCTCGCATTACGAGAACCAGGAGCTCAACAGTCCGAACGACGTCTGCGTGCACTCCTCCGGTGCGATCTATTTCTCCGATCCCTGGTACGGCCGGATGCCGGTCTATGGCGTCGAGCGGCCGCGCCAGCTCGGCTTCCAAGGCGTCTACCGCGTGCCGCCTGGTGGCGGCGCGCCGAAACTGCTGGTCGACCGTTATCTGTTCGAGCAGCCGAACGGACTGTGCTTCTCGCCCGACGATCGCATCCTCTATGTCAACGACACCGTGCAGGCGCTGATCCGCGCCTTCGACGTTAGCGCCGACGGCTCGCTCGGCAATCCGCGCGTGTTCGCCTCCGGCATCCGCTCTGAGCTCGAGCCCGGCCTGCCCGACGGCATGACGTGCGACCAGCGCGGCAATGTCTGGGTCACCGCGCCCGGCGGCGTGTGGGTCTATTCACCCGCCGGCGATCTGCTCGGCAAGGTCCGCCTGCCCGAGCTCGTCGCCAACCTCGCCTGGGGCGGCGCCGATTTCCGCACCCTCTATCTGACCGCGACCCATTCGGTCTACGCGATCCCGACCAAGGTTGGGCCGCGCAACGAGCCCTATATGACCGGCAAGCGCGGCGGCGCCGGGGTCACAACGTCCCCCTCCGCTCCCAATCTCGCCGCCGGCGAGATGCAGATCGATCCGCAGCGCTGCGCGATGATCATCCAGGACATGCAGAACGACGTCATCATGGACGGCGGCGCGTTCGCCGAGTCCGGTGCGCCCGCCCATGCCCGCCAACAGCATGTCGTCGAGAAC
>DASVOL010000626.1:0-1945 GCA_036383375.1 Bradyrhizobium sp.
GAGCAGAACGCGTTTGCGTTCGGCGACGTGGTCGAGGCGATCACGAAGAAGATGATCCGCCGCCATCCACACGTCTTTGCCGACAAGGACGGCAACATCCAGCCCGCCGGCGTCAAGAGCGCCTGGGAGCGCATCAAGGCCGAGGAGAAGGCCGAGCGCGCCGCGCGGCGGCCGCCGGAGGACACCGCGCACACATCCCTGCTGGCCAGCGTGAAAGCAGGCCTCCCTGCCCTGACGCGGGCGATGGAGTTGCAGCGCAAGGCATCTACCGTCGGCTTCGACTGGAACGACCCGCGCGCCGTGCTCGCCAAGATCCGCGAGGAGGCCGACGAGATCGAGGCGGCGCTCGACCGCAACGACAAGCAAGAGATTGCGGAGGAGACCGGCGACCTGATGTTCGCACTGGTCAACCTCGCCCGTCACGTCGACGCCGATCCGGAAACCGCGCTGCGCGCGACCAACACCAAGTTCGAGCGGCGGTTTGCCTATATCGAGCAGGCGTTGGCCGCGAAGGGGCGAACGCTCGACGGCGCGACGCTCGAGGAGATGGACGCGCTGTGGAACGAGGCGAAGAGCGCCGCCCCTGCTGTCGTCCCTGCGAAAGCAGGGACCCATACCGCGTGATCCATCGATCGGCGGCAGTTCCAGTCCCACGCGTTCAACGTCGACTGCGCTCAACATTAAAGGCCGGTGGTTATGGGTCCCTGCTTGCGCAGGGACCACAGTGAGCTTGTGGATACGGCGTAGCGATCTCTCACGCTGACCGTGGACTGAAGATTCCGATCCGCTGACCGGTGAAGCTGCCGACCCAGATCTGCTCGCCAACCTGCATCGCTCCCGTCGCGCCGCCAAAGTTCTTGGCCGCCGCGCCGGCCTCGTCGATTGCGATCAGGGATTCGATCGCGAGGCTGACCGGATCGAGCCGCACGACCTTGAACGCCAGCGGACAGCGATCGCCGCGCGCTTCGCAACCGAACAAGATCTCCGGCCGGGTGGATTGTCCTGCGAGCAGCAGCCGCCCGTCCGCAGTCCAGCGCAAATTGTCGGGCAGGAAATCGGTCTCGGCGCTTGCGAGCGCTCGGCCGTCGCGGTCGAGCCGCCAGACCCGGCGCGCAGCCCATTCGCAGGCGATGACGACACCATCGCGCGACACGGCGATGCCGTTGGCGCCGGACATCGCCTGATCGCCGAACCGGCTCCAGCCATTCGCCGGCGACCAGCGCCACACCTGCCCGGTCGGCTCGGCGCGCGCAAACCGCGACACGAACTCGCGGTCGGTCGGATCGAACATGCTGGTCATGACGAATCCGCCGTCCGGCAGATGCGCCACCGCGTTCGCCGACGTCCGCGGCGGCTGCACCAGGCGCTCGCCCGTTGCAATGAAAGGCCCCTCCTCGCCGAGCTCGAGCACCAGGCGGTCGATGGCTTCGCCGCCGCCGTGATCGACCACCAGCAGCTCGAACGTCTCATCGGCCAGACGCCGCGCTGCGATTCCGTGCGGGTCGAAGACGTCAGGTCCGAGCCGCGCCTGCTGCGCGGCTGGCGCCCAGCGCAGCTCCGTCGTGCGTGACGGCTGTGCCGTATCGACCTTGAACAGGCCGCCGGCATGGTCCGCCGATCGCATGCAGCTGACGATGACCCACGACGTTCCCGGAATCTCGACCAGGTCCTCCGGATGCCATACGCCGTCGACAAATCCGCTCAGTTGGTAGTCTGCATGATCCGTGTGGATGTCTCGTGCCATCGTTCGCGCCTCGGTGAGTTCAACTGAACCGAGGATAGAAAGTCCGCGGTCGCCGATCATCGGGCGGAAACTCGCGACATCCGCGACCGGAATTCGCTAATCTGCCGCCATGGAAGACCCGCCCTCACTCGTCACCTTCGTCACCGTCGCCGAAACGCTGAGCTTTGCGGCTGCCGCGAGAAAGCTCGGCCTGTCGCCGTC
>DASVOL010000627.1:0-2153 GCA_036383375.1 Bradyrhizobium sp.
CTCCGACGCGCAATACGCGGCCGCGCCGCAGGCTGACTGATCGGCGCGGCGTTACTTCCTGCCGCGCGTCGGCGTTGCCGGCGCCGCGCAGGAATGGCGCAGGATGAGCCGCGTCGGCAGGAACACCGGGGCGCTGCTGCCGGCCTTGTCGGGCTCGCGGATCTGTTCCAGCAACAGCCGCGCAGCGGTGCGGCCGACCTCGTTCATGTCCCAGCTCAAGGCTGAGATCGCGGGCGTCGCGTGGCGGGCGAGGTCGGTGTCGCCGCTGCACACGATCGAGACGTCCCGCGGATAGCGCAGGCCGTTGCTGGTGATCGCCTCCAGCACCTCGGCCAGCATGCTGGTACCGAGCGAGATGATCGCGGTCGGCGGTTTTGTCATTTGTAGCAATTGGCACACCGAGCTGAAGGCGGTGTTGGCGCCCTGCATGTGCGGACGGATCAGGGTCGGGTCGACCTCGATCTTGGCTTCCTGATGCGCCTGCCGGTAGCCGGCGAGCCGCTCCGTGCTCGGCAACACCGCGGCGCTGCCGGTGAGCAGCGCGATCCGGCGATGGCCAAGGCCGATCAGGTAGCGCGTCGCTTCCAGCGCGCCGCCGCGGTGATCGACGCGAACCATGACGCTATCGGGCACCTCGCGGTCGACGGTGACGCACGGCAGGTCGAGCGTCGCCAGTCCCTTCATGAAATCCTTGTGCGAATTGTCGCCGGCGAACAGCAGCAGTCCATCCATCTGCCGCCGCCGTACCGCCGACAGGAACGCCGCCTCGCGCGCCTCCTCGTGCTTGGTCGCTGCCAGCATCAGCAGGAATCCAGCACGCTGGAATTCCTCCTCCGCCGCGCTCACCATGCCGGTGTAGTGCGGATTGGAGAAATCGGCCACCATGCAGCCGATCGTATTCGACGCCCGCGAGCGCAGCGCCTGCGCCGCCTGGTCGGGCTCGAAGCCCAGACGCTTCACCGCGCGCATGATGCGGGCATGCAGCTCCGCGCTGGTATAGATGCCGCCATTGAGCGTGCGGCTGACGCTCGAGACGGAGACGCCGGCCTCGGCCGCGACGTCACGAATCGTTGGTCGTGTCCGTCGCGTCTTGGTCATCGGTGGTCGGGCCCTGTCGGTTCGGCATTGCCGCCGTCAGGCGCGCCAATTGCGGCGTGCAGCAGACGGCATCGCCGAACCTAATCAGGCTCCGCCGCGAATCTCAAACGATTCTTGGGAGTCTTGGGTTATCGCCGTGACGCGCTCAGGAACAGCGGCCGGAAGATATCCAGAAATCCGGTCGCGGCCGGCGTCAGCGGGCGGTTCTTCAGCCGCAGGATCCCGATCTTGCGAACCAGCGGCGGCGACACCAGCCGCTTGACGATCACGCCGCGCGGGGCGCGTGGAGGCACCGCCGATGCGGGAACGATCGAGATGCCGACATTGGCTGCGACGAAGTCGTAGAGCGTGCCGAACTGCTCGACGATCGTGCTGTGATTGAGCACGATGCCGCTTGCGGTCGCGGCGCTGTCGATCTGCTTGCGCAGGCCGGAGCCGGTCGGAAGCGAAACGAAGGTTTCGTTGCGCAGCTCGCGGAGGCTCAGCGTCGCCTTGTTGCGCAGCGGATGGCGCGAGGGCAGGATCGCGAAGCAGGACTCCTGCACCGCGTCGTCGCTGACGACCTCCTGGCCGAGCGCGGTGACGTTGCCGACGCCGAAGTCGGCGAGGCCGCTGCGGACATCCTCATAGACCTCGCTGCCGAGGCCCTCGCGCAGGTGGATTTCGACGCCGGGATGCGCCTTCCTGTATTTCAGCACGGCCTCCGGCACCACGTGATGCGTGAGTGACAGCAGGCAGGAGATGATCAGGCGCCCCTTGATCTGCTCGCCGAGCGCGCGGGCGTTGTCGACCTGGGCGCCGAGATCGGCGAGCAGGCGCTGCGTCGATGCCGTGAATTCGCGGCCCGGCGCGGTCAGGATGACGTTGCGCGTCGATCTGAGGAACAGCGAGACGCCGAGCTGCCGTTCAAGCTGAAGCACCAGGCGGCTCACCGCCGACTGCGTCATGCCGAGGTCGGCGGCGGCCGCGGTGAAGCTGCCATACACCGCGACCGAGTTGGCGGCGCGAAGATGTTTGAGGCTGACCTCGAACCGGCGTGGGCGTCGCTCGCGCAT
>DASVOL010000628.1:0-1557 GCA_036383375.1 Bradyrhizobium sp.
CGTGATCGCCGAGGGCATCGAATCCTACGAGGAGCTCACCTATCTGCAGGCGGCGACCAAGATCCGCTACGCCCAGGGCTTTTACTTCGCCAAGCCGATCTTCCTCGAGGACCTGAAGCCGGCGACGCCGGTCGCCAGCGAAAGCCGCGCCAGCATGGCGGCACGCCCGGCCCAGGAAGGCCGCCAGAACTACTCGCGCGCCAGTGGCTTTCGGCGGTAGCGCCGCGAAGCGACAGCGCCCCTCGCTGGGCACGTTGCCAAAATATTGAAAACAACCCCATGCACAGTAGCCGGCGGCCGCCAGCGTTCGACAAGGCGACTTGACACGTCGGGCAACTCACCTGCACAATTCCATTATTCCGAAATTTCGCCGTGAGTCTGCGGTTCCTCCAACCTGTCGCCCCTGCCTGGTGCGCAATTGCTCACGGGAGCAGGGACGACGATGAGGATGGTTCTCGATTCAAGGCGTCACACCACGCGGTGTCATCACCCGCGCATGCGGGTGATCCAGTATTCCAGAGGCAGCAGTGCTCGAGCCGAGGAGCCGCGGCGCACTGGATCGCCCGGTCGAGCCGGGCGATGACATCGAATGCAGCTACTTCTCCAGCACCGGCAATGGCGGCACGCTGTCATTGGCGGAGCCGGCCTGCATCGTAATCAGCGTCATCGAGACGAGATCGTAGTAGCCCATGATGCCGATGATATCCATGATGCCGCGCTCGCCGAACTTCTCCAGCGCGGCCTTGTAGACGGCGTCGCTGACCTTCCTGTCGCGATAGAGCGCGATGCCGAGATCATAGAGCGCGGCCTCGTCGTCCTTCATGCCGTCGGGCCGCGTGCCCTTGGCGATCGCATCCGCGATCTTCGGATCGAGCCCGCCCTTCATCGCCAGCGGATAATGCGCGGTCCATTCATATTGCGCGGTCCAGTGCCGCGCCGTGATCAGGATCGCCATTTCGCTCAGCCGCGGCGGCAGCGAGGTGTTCCAGCGCAGATAGTCCGACAGGTTCGACAGCTTCGGCGCCAGATCGGGATTGCGGATATAGGCGCGGTAGGGCGGCGCGGTGAATTTGGCGTTGCGTGGCGGCGCGCTGATCAGGTCGGCCCAAGCCTTTTGCGGCGGCGACAGTTCTTCGGCCTTGAGCGGCGCGAAGCGCATGGCGTCCTCACTGCGCGCGGCCGGTGCGGCCAATGTCAGCGCTGCCAGAACACCCGCCCCAAGTAATTTTTTCATTGTTGCTCTCCCTTTCCGATGCAGGCTTCTTGTGTGTCCTGCACGGCCGCGCGAGCTTAATCGCGATCAAGACAGATGCAACGCGGCGAGCGCGCGTTTGCGCCGCACCTACCGCCACGCCCGGCATCAGCCTATATTGAGGGCGTCCGAAGCGGCGCGAAGGTGTCAGCCATGCAGCCTGTGTCTATCCTCCTCAACATCCTCTGGATCCTGATCGGCGGCGCCTGGATGGCGTTCGGCTGGCTGATCGCCGCTGTCATCATGGCCGTCACCATCATCGGGCTGCCCTGGGCGCGCGCCGCGTTCAACATCGCGGTCTACAC
>DASVOL010000629.1:0-5359 GCA_036383375.1 Bradyrhizobium sp.
TCAGCCCGCGGCCTTGGCCTCGCGGCGGCGCGCGGTGAGGATGTATTCGGTGTAGCCGTTCGGCTGGGTGCGGCCTTCGAACACGAGGTCGCAGGCCGCCTTGAAGGCGACGCCGTCGAACGCCGGCGCCATCGGCTTGTAGAGGGCGTCGCCGGCGTTCTGCTTGTCGACGACGACGGCCATCCGCTTCAGCGACTCCATCACCTGATCCCTAGTGATGACGCCCTGATGCAGCCAGTTCGCCAGGTGCTGGCTCGAGATGCGCAGCGTGGCGCGGTCTTCCATCAGGCCGACATCGTGGATGTCGGGCACCTTGGAGCAGCCGACGCCCTGGTCGATCCAGCGCACGACGTAGCCGAGGATGCCCTGGCAGTTGTTGTCGATCTCCTGCTTGACGTCATCAGGCGCCCAGTTCGACTGCGACACCGGAATGGTGAGGATGTCGGAGAGTTTGGCGCGCGGCCCGCCCTTGGTGAGCTCCTGCTGGCGGGCGCTCACGTTGACCTGGTGATAGTGCAGGGCGTGCAGCGTGGCCGCGGTCGGCGACGGCACCCAGGCGGTGGTGGCGCCGGCCTGCGGATGGCCGATCTTTTGCGCCAGCATGTCGGCCATCTTGTCGGGGGCGGCCCACATGCCCTTGCCGATCTGGGCATGGCCGGGCAGGCCGTCGATCAGGCCGTTGTCGACGTTCCAGTCCTCATAGGCCTTGATCCAGGGCTGCGCCTTCATGTCGTTCTTGCGGATCATCGGGCCTGCTTCCATCGAGGTGTGGATCTCGTCGCCGGTGCGGTCGAGGAAGCCGGTGTTGATGAACATGATGCGCTTGGAGGCGCGCTGGATGCAGGCCTTGAGGTTGACCGTGGTGCGGCGCTCCTCGTCCATGATGCCGACCTTCAGCGTGTTCTCCGGCAGGCCGAGCATCTTCTCGACCTCGGCGAACAGGTCGCAGGTCAGCGTCACCTCGTCGGGGCCGTGCATCTTCGGCTTGACGATATAGGCCGAGCCGGTGCGGCTGTTCTTGACCTTGGAATTGCCCTTGAGGTCGTGGATCGCGAGCAGGCCGGCGACCGCGGCGTCCAGCAGGCCTTCCGGGATCTCCTCGCCCTTGGCGTCGAGCACCGCGTCGGTGAACATGTGGTGGCCGACATTGCGCATTAGCAGCAGGCTGCGGCCGTGCAGCTTCAGCTCGCTGCCGTCGGGCTTCTTGTAGACGCGGTCGGCATTGAGCGAACGCGTCAGCGTCTTGCCGCCCTTGTCGAAATCGGCCGACAGCGTGCCGTTCATCAGGCCGAGCGTGTTGCGATAGACCAGCACCTTGTCCTCGGCGTCGACGGCGGCGACCGAGTCTTCCATGTCGAGAATGGTCGAGACCGCCGATTCCAGGATCATGTCGGCGACGCCGGCCGGATCGTCCTTGCCGATGACGTTGCTGCGGTCGATCTTGACCTCGACATGCATGCCGTTGTTGACGAGCAGGATCGCGGTGGGCTGGGCGGGCTCGCCAAGATAGCCGGCGAACTGGGCGCCGTTCTTCAGCGCGGTCGAATTGCCGCTCTTCAGCTTGACCGAGAGCTGGCCCGCGATCACGCTGTAGGAGGTCACGTCGGTGTGGCTTCCGGTCGCGAGCGGCACGGCGGCGTCGAGGAACGCCTTTGCCTTTGCGATCACCTTGTCGCCGCGGGCCTTGTTGTAACCCTTGCCGCTCTCGCTCGGATCATGCGGGATCGCGTCGGTGCCGTAGAAGGCGTCGTACAGCGAACCCCAGCGCGCGTTGGCGGCGTTCAGCGCGTAACGGGCGTTGGTCAGCGGCACCACCAGCTGCGGACCGCAGATCTTGCCGATCTCCTCGTCGACATTCGCAGTCTCGACCTTGTGGGTCGCAGGCTCGGGCAGCAGATAGCCGATGTCCTTGAGGAACGCGGTGTAGGCGTTGATGTCGAACGCCTTGCCCTTGTTGGCGCGATGCCAGTCGTCGATCTTGGCCTGCAAGGTGTCGCGGACCGCGAGCAGCTCGCGGTTCTTCGGGCCGAGCTTCTGGATGATGGCGGCGAGTCCTGCCCAGAACGCGTCCGGCGCGATCCCGGTTTTCGGCGTCGCCTCCTTGGCGATGAAATCGAACAGGACAGGGGCGATCTTCAATCCATGGGCATCGACACGAGTCATGATGGGCTTTCTCAAAGAAATGGGGCGTTTAGGGGCTGTTTTCGAAAGAAATCAGCAAAAAACGCGCCAAAGGGCGGCGTTCACGGCTCTTTTAGCCCTAAAGCCACGGTTCTGAGAAGGCCCCCTTTCCCCCTGCGCCGTACCGGCAGCGCGCTGTCAGGGCGCCCTGGTCCGCACCTTGGTGGCGATCAGCAATGCGGCGAGCAACAAGGGAATTGCGCCGGCCACGAACACCGCCGCCGCGCCCATCAAATCGAGCACCAGCCCACCGCCGGCCGCGCCCATGGTGATGCCGAGGAAGATCGAGGCCACCGTCAGCCCGGTGCCGCTTTCGGTCTCGTCGGGCACCATGCGGGTGATCCAGGTGGTCGTCGCCACCGGTACGCCGCTGAAGGCGAATCCCCAGAGGGTGACCAGCGCCAGCGCGGGAACGACGTCCTTGCCGTAGACCGAGAGCAACAGGCCGAGCATGCTGATCGCCAGCGGCATCGCGATCAGCGTGAGCTTGAGATTGCGCTCGGCCATCAGCCCGCTGGCGAATGAGCCGATATAGTTGGCAACGCCGAACGCAAGCAACGTCGCTGCGACGCCGGCAGCGCCAAGCCCGGTCACGCTCTCAAGGAACGGACGGATGTAGCCGAAATAGCCGAAGTGTCCGGTGAACACCAAGGTTGCCGCGAAGATGCCGGCGCCGATTCCCGGCCGTGTCACGATGTCGACCAGGGTACCAAGCCCGGCTTCTCCCTTCGGCGCCAAACGCGGCAACGCCACCGCCTGGATGACGAACACTGCTGCGCCCAGTGCCGTGGCGAGCAGGAACACGATGCGCCAGCTCGCGACCTCGCCGAGATAGCTGCCGAGCGGAACCGCGATGATCATCGCGGCGGGAATGCCGCTCATGACGATCGACAACGCGCGTGCAACCAATGACGGCGGCACCAGCCTGATCGTCGTCGCTGCCGCCATCGCCCAAAAGCCGCCGATGGCGAGGCCGAGCACGATCCGCGCCGCGAGCAGGAACGTGATGTTGGGCGCGAGCGCCACCAGCAGATTGGAGATGACCAGCAGAATCGAGAAACTGAGCAGCACCGGCTTTCGGTTGAAGCTGCGCGTCAGTCTCGGCGTGAACAATGCTCCGACCAGGCCGGCCAGCGAGGTCGCCGTCACGGCCTGGCCGGCGAGGCCTGGACTGACACCGAGGTCCCTCGCCATCGGCGTCAATACGCCGGACGGCAGGAACTCCGCCGTCAGAAGTGCGGTGACACCCAGCATCATGGCGACGACGGCGCCCCAGGCGGGCTTCTCCGTTGCGGCCGGCTTGTCACCAGCCTTGAGCGCGACGTCGCCCGGTATCAGCGCAACGGCATCGGCGTGCGCCAGAGCGGGGTCCACTTCTTGATCCATTGACCGGAACTTCCATCTTATGTTGCAGCGCCGCAGACATAGGTTGGACGGTCTGGACAATCTATGCCATAAACACTCCAATGTTTGATCATTCGTCCAGATCGTCCGCCGCCGATACGACCGACGCCGCCGCGGATCTGGTGAGCGAATTGTTGCTCGGGATGCGGCTTGAGGGCGTTCACTACCGCCGGGTCGAGACGCGCGCGCCGTTCGGGTTTCGCTTCGAGACGCCGTACGGACGCGCGCAATTCCACTTCGTTGCCCATGGCACGGCGCTGCTGCGCTATGCCGATGCGACGTTGCTTCCCCTCGGGTGCGGGGACGCAATTTTCCTGCCGCGCGGCGGCGCACACGATCTCGTCTCGGCCCCGGATCAGCCGAGCTGCGACGTCGAGAATTTCAAGACCGAGACGCTGTGCGGCAATGTCGACGTGACATCGGCCTGTCCTGACGGATGCCCGCAGGACGATCAGGTCCTGGTCTTCAGCGCCTGCATGAATTTCGATCTCGGCGGCATGCGCCCGCTGATCGCCCTGATGCCGGAGGTGATGCGGGCCGACACGTTGCTTGTGCGCCAGCCGGAAATCGAACCGATGCTGAAGGCGATGGAGCGTGAGACCTGCACGCCGCGGGCGGGATCCGTCGGTGTGATGGCGCGGCTCGCCGATGTTCTCGCCGCGTCGATCGTGCGCGGCTGGGTCGAATGCGGCGGCGACAACGCCATGGGCTGGTTCGAGGCCCTGCGTGATCCGCGTCTCGGCCGCGCGATCAGCGCGCTGCATCGCGCGCCCGGCCGCAACTGGACTGTTGCTGAGCTGGCGGCGGAGGCGGGTTGCTCGCGCTCGCTGTTCGCCGATCGCTTCCAGTCGATGACCGGGCAATCGCCGCTGCGCTACCTTGCCGAACTGCGCATGCGTCTTGCGACACAATGGATCGAGCATGAGCGCCAGCCGATCGATGTGATCGCCCAACGGCTCGGCTATGCGTCACAGGCGGCCTTCAGCCGCGCGTTCAAGCGTATCACCGGGCAATCGCCGGGCATGGTGCGGCACGGGGCCGGAAGCCGCCGCGCAGCGGAATAGGTCTCAACCGAACTGGCTTCTGACACCGCCGTCATGCCCCGCCTTGAGCGGGGCATCCAGTACGCCGCGGCCTCTCGGCTCAAGCATTGACGTCTCTGGAATACTGGGGCGTCCGGTCGAGCCGGACGACGACAGTTGAGCAAGGTCAGATATTCGCCGCGAGGTCGGTCAGTTCGTCGAACAGGATGCCGGTGGTGGCCAGCATCCGCTCGATCTCGTCGGTGGCATCGCTGACCGAGCGGTTCGAGGTGTCGATGGTCAGTTCGTTGCCGGTCGGCGGCTGGTAGTCATTGGTGATGCCGGTAAACGACGGCAATCCGCCGGAGCGCGCCTTGGCGTAGTGGCCCTTGGGATCGCGGGTCTCGCAGACCTCGGCGGGCGTCGCGACATAGATTTCGCGGAACGCGCTGTCGGCGATGCGGCGAGCGGCCGCGCGGTCGGCGGTCGACGGTGACACCGCCGCGACGATGGCGATATGGCCGTTGCGCGCCAGATGGGTCGCGACCTCGGCGAGGCGGCGGATGTTTTCAGCGCGATCCTGCGGCGAGAAGCCGAGGTCGCTGTTCAGCCCGGCGCGGAAGGTGTCGCCATCGAGCAGGATCGGCGAGCCGCCATTGCCGAACAGGCGCCGTTCCAGCGCGCGTGCCAAGGTCGACTTGCCCGAGCCGGGTAGGCCGGTCAGCCAGACCACCGCGCCATTGTGATGATAG
>DASVOL010000630.1:0-7099 GCA_036383375.1 Bradyrhizobium sp.
CCCGCGGCGCACATCAGGGGATTGCCGTTGAAGGTGCCGCCCTGATCGCCGTGATCGAAGCAAGAGGCATGCTCGGTCGCAAGCAGCGCTGCGAGCGGCACGCCGCCGCCGATGCCCTTGCCGAGCGTCATGATGTCGGGCTCGATTCCGGCGTGCTCATGGCCGAACAGCTTTCCGGTCCGGCCGATGCCGGTCTGGATCTCGTCGACGATCAGCAGCAGCCCGCGCTGCTGGGTCAGCGCCCGCAACTCTTGCAGGAATGCGTCGGTCGCCGGCCACACGCCGGCCTCGCCCTGGATCGGCTCCAGCATCACCGCGACCGTCGATGGCGAAATCAACTTCCGCACCGACTCGATGTCGTTCAGCTTGGCCTTTCGGAAGCCCGAGACCTTTGGTTCGAACAGCGGTTCGAACGCCTTCTTGCCCGACGCCGACATGGTCGCGAGCGTGCGCCCGTGGAAGCCGCCTTCGAAGGTGATGATCTCGTGCGCGCCACCCTTGTACTTGGCGCCGAATTTGCGCGCGAGCTTGATCGCGCCCTCATTGGCCTCGGCGCCGGAATTGGCGAAGAACACCTGGTCGAAGCAGCTGTTGTCGACCAGCATCTTCGCCAATTTCAGGCTCTGCTCGTTGTAGAATGCCGGGCTCGGCGTCAACAGTCGCCTGGCCTGCGCGGCCAGCGCATCGGCAACGATGACCGGCGAGTGGCCGAGCGGATTCACGGCCCAGCCCTGCACGAAATCGAGATAGCGGTTGCGGTTGGCGTCCCACAAATACGAGCCCGCGCCGCGCACGAAGACGACCTCGGGGCGAGCGGTGATGTCCATCAGCGCATCGAACGGATGGGTAGCGTTGGTCATGTCGTTCTCCTCTGGGGTCGGTGTGGGGATTAAGGGCAGGCCGAAAAGCGAGAAGGCCGCGCTTTGGGGCGCGGCCTTCTCGAAAACCTTGGCTGATCTAGCTAATCAGCGATGGCGTCGGACACGGCGCAGCCCAGCATCGTCGCGGGTGCGACGACGGTTGATGGCGCGGCGGTGGGTCCGGTTCAGCTTCATGGCGCAGGGCCATACAGCCGAAGGGGCCGCGGTGTCAAGCGGGAGGTGATATCGCGCGCGAGCGGCGCGCGGAGCGTGTTAGGCTGCCAAGAAGCAATTCTGGAGGTGGCGCCGTGATCAAGCTGCTGATCGAACGAGATCTTCCGGCCGGTTTCGATGTGACCGATGACGCGCAGGCGGCGCGTCACGCGCGGATCGCGCTGGACGCCATCATCGCGACGCAGGGCAAGATGCACTGGCTCTGCACCTACGCGACCGACGACCGCAAGCTGTTCGGCCTCGTCGTGGTCGAGAGCGAGGCGGTCATCGATGCCTATGTGCGCAATGCAGGCATCGGTACCTCGGTTCGCATCCATCGCGTGCTGCGCACGCTCGATCCCGCGCTCGCCGCTGCACCGACTGCGAGTTAGGCGCGTTCAGAATCCGGCGACGCTGCCGTGCAGGTCGTATTCGTCGGCGCGCTCGATCTTGGCGGTGACGATCTCGCCGACCTTGAGCGGACGGCGGCTGGTGAGATAGACGGCGCCGTCGATCTCGGGCGCGTCTGCCTTTGACCGGCCCTTGGCGACCGTCGGGCCGATCTCGTCGATGATCACCTGCTGGCGGGTGCCGACCTTGCGCTTCAGCCGCTTGGCCGAAATCTTCTGCTGCCGCGCCATCAGCGCATTCCAGCGCTCCTGCTTGACCTCGTCAGGCACGGCATTGCCGATTGCGTTCGAGGCGGCGCCGGCGACCGGCTCGTATTTGAAGCAGCCGAGGCGGTCGATCCCTGCTTCATCGAGCCAGTCGAGCAGATAGGCGAAATCGGAATCGGTCTCGCCGGGGAAACCGACGATGAAGGTCGAGCGCAGCGTCAGCTCCGGGCACTGCTCGCGCCACTTCTGGATCCGCGCTAGCGTCTTCTCCTGTGCTGCCGGGCGCTTCATCGCACGCAGCACGTCGGGGCTCGCATGCTGGAACGGGATGTCGAGATAAGGCAGCACCTTGCCCTCGGTCATCAGGCCGATGACCTCGTCGACATGCGGGTAGGGGTAGACATATTGCAGCCGCACCCAGGCGCCGAGCTCGCCGAGCTCCTTGGCGAGATCGAAGAACTTTGCGCGCACGCTGCGATCCTGCCAGGGGCTCTCGGCGTATTTCAGGTCGACGCCATAGGCCGAGGTGTCCTGCGAGATGACGAGCAATTCCTTGACGCCGGCCTTCACCAGCTTCTCGGCTTCGCGCAGCACGTCGTTGGCCGGCCGCGACACCAAATCGCCGCGCAGCTTCGGGATGATGCAGAAACTGCAGCGGTTGTTGCAGCCCTCGGAAATCTTCAAGTAAGCGTAGTGGCGCGGCGTCAGCTTGACGCCCTGCGGCGGGACCAGGTCGAGATGCGGATTGTGCGCCGGCGGCAGCGCGCGATGCACGGCGTCCAGCACGCTCTCATATTGCTGCGGCCCCGTGATCGACAGCACGCCGGGATAGGCGGCCTCGATCTGCTCGGGCTCGGCGCCCATGCAGCCGGTGACGATGACCTTGCCGTTCTCGGCCATGGCCTCGCCGATCGCAGCCAGCGATTCCTGCTTGGCGCTGTCGAGGAAGCCGCAGGTGTTGACGATGACGATGTCGGCGCCGTCATGCTTGCGCGCGAGCTCATAGCCCTCCGCGCGCAGTCGGGTGATGATGCGCTCGGAATCGACCAGCGCCTTGGGGCACCCCAAGGACACAAAGCTCACTTTCGGCGTGGCGGCCTCTTGCATATCTTCTCAAATCTGCCTGATTGATGGGCAGGAGCTAGTCCCAATTGCCGAGAATTACAACCCTTTCCCGGGGCTTCCGGCGTGATATGGATGGCTCTTGCCGGGCTTTAAGAGTGGTCGATGAGCGCTGAATCGTCTCCCAAGATCGTCATTGTCGACGAGAGCCCGATCCGTGCGGCCATCCTCGAGGAGGGGCTGCGGGAGGCCGGCTATACCGACGTGGTCCATATCAGCGAGATGCAGAGCTTGCTCTCGCGGATCTATGCGCTCGATCCCGAGATCATCGTCATCGACCTCGAAAACCCCAGCCGCGACGTGCTGGAACAGATGTTCCAGGTCAGCCGTGCCGTGCGCCGCCCGATCGCGATGTTCGTCGACCAGAGCGACGCCGCCTCGATCCAGGCCTCGGTGGAGGCGGGCGTCTCCGCCTACATCGTCGACGGCCTCAAGAAGGAGCGGATGAAGCCGATCCTCGATCTCTGCGTGTCCCGCTTCAATGCCTTTGCCAAGCTGCAGGATGAACTCGACCGCACCAAACATGCGCTGGAGGAGCGCAAGGTCATCGACCGCGCCAAAGGCATCCTGATGAAGGTGAAGGGACTGACCGAGGAAGAGGCCTACGTGCTGATGCGCTCGACCGCGATGCGCGAGAAGAAGAAGATCGGGGAGATCGCGCAATCGATCCTGACGGCGTCGGAGCTGTTGAAATGACCATACCCCTGCACATCGGGTTCATTCCGCTGGTGGACGCTGCCGCCCTGATCGTCGCGGTCGACAAGGGGTTTGCGGCGACTGAGGGCCTCGACGTCACGCTGGTGCGCGAAGTGTCGTGGTCGAACGTCCGTGACAAGCTCAATATCGGCCTGTTCGACGCGGCCCATCTGTTGGCGCCGGTGGCCATAGCCTCGAGCCTCGGGCTCGGTCACGTCAAGGTGCCGATCGCAGCGCCGTTCAATCTTGGGCTCAACGGCAACGCCATCACCGTGTCGCCGGCGCTGCACGCGGCGCTGATGGAAGAGATCGACGGCGACCGCTTCGATCCGATGGCGACCGCACGGGCACTGGCGCGCGTGGTCGCAAAACGGCGGAAGAGCGGGATGGAGCCGTTGACGTTCGGCATGACCTTCCCGTTCTCGACCCACAATTATCAATTGCGGTTCTGGATGGCCGCCGGCGGCGTCGATCCCGACGAGGACGTCCAGCTCGTGGTGCTGCCGCCGCCCTACATGGTGGACAGTCTCGCCAACGGCCATGTCGACGCGTTCTGCGTCGGCGCGCCCTGGAATTCGATCGCGGTCGATCTCGGCGTCGGCCACATCCTGCACTTCGTCTCCGACATCCTGCTCAGCGCGGTGGAGAAGGTGCTGGCGGTGCGCCAGAGCTGGTCGGAGAAGAACGCCGACGTCGTGGCCGCGCTGGTGCGCGCGCATCTGCGTGCCGCGGAGTTCATCGAGCAGCCGGACAACCGGCCCGAGGTCGCGCGCATCCTGGCGCAGCCCGAGCGGCTCGGCGTCGAGGCCAGCGTCATCCGGCGCACGCTCGATGGCCGGCTGAAGATCCTGCCCGACGGCACCATGCGCGAAAGCAGTCGCTATCTGCTGGTCGGGCGCGAGGCGGCCGCGCGGCCGGACCCGGGGCAGGCGGCCTGGCTTTACGCGCAGATGGTTCGCTGGGGCCAGACACCGTACCGGCCGGAGGCCCTGAAGGCCGCCATGGCGGTGTTCCGGCCCGATCTGTACGACGCTGCATCCGGGCGCCCGGCCGATACCTCCAACGCCATCGGCGCGTTCGCCGGTCCGCCGTTCGATCCGAACGACGTTCTCGGCCATTTGGCGGCGTTCAAGATCGGGCGCTGGAAGCCCTGAGTGCGACGCAGCGGCCCCTTCGGGCTACTGTGCATGGGGTTGTTTTCCAGTTTTTGGTAATTGCCGGACCAGCGCGGGTTCCCGACGCCTCGAATTGCAACGAATAAGATTCTCGGGCGGGCCTGCGGGGAAGAATATTCCTCTGGGAACCCTGTTCCCGAAGGCGGCGGCATCGCTATTTCTTCCGCCCGCTTGAATCCGTGTGCGAACGATATTCCATATGCCCGAGGATGGGGCGTTGGAGATCGACCATGCGCGAGCTATCGGCGGAAGCCCGCCTGCACTTTTACGCGCGGCAAATTTCAAGGAAGTCGGGGGCCGGAATTCACACTGCGGCGCTTTACAGCGCCTTCGCGGTGATCGCGGCCATCGTGTTCGGCACGCTGTCCGTCCACCCGTTCTGAGCTAACCAGAGATTAGAAAAGCCGCCGTCTGATGGCTTCAGGCGGCGGCTTTGTGTTGGCTGGATGCTGACGGCTCAGTAGCCGTAACCGTGACCATATCCGTAGCCGTAGCCATATCCGCCGCCGCCGCCGCAAGTGTTGCAGGTCGACTGGACCGGCGCGTAGTAGGAATAGCCCGGCGAGACCATCTGCGTGCGTTCCTGGGTGGCGTATTGCGGCGCGATGCGCTCATAGGCGACGCCTTCGGGCGCGACCATCACGGTCTTCGGCACCATCACGGTACGATACTGCGCCGGCGTGCGATGCGCGATGACGCGGCCCGGCGCCACCATCACGGTCTCCTGCACGGTGCGATACTGCGGCGGCACGGTCTGCACCTGATAGCAGGTCGTGCAGGGTTGCGGCGGCGGCGTATAGCAGCTGTAGCAGCCGGCGGAGGCGGCACTGGTGAAGGCGGCCGTGGCCACCGCAGCAATTGCGAGGGAGAGGCTGGTGCGGAACATGCTTTCGTACCCAATTTTCCTGAGAGGACAATCAAAGGCTCGGAAGCTGCACCTAGCAATCAAAACGGCAAGTTTGGGTTTAAGAAGATTCTTAACGGAATCTAAAAGGGGCGGCGCGGCGGCCGACCCTTGTCAGTCGATGCGTTGGCGCGTCAGTGCGCGGTCTTGAACGGTGCGACCGTGATGCCGGCCTTGCTCAGCGCCTCGCGCAGACCACGCGCGATCTCGACGGCGCCATGCGTGTCGCCATGGATGCAGACGGTATCGGTCTGCATCTTGATCACCTTGCCGGTGACCGAGACGACCGCGCCATCCTGCACCATCCGCACCACGCGCTCGGCGATTGCCTTGGGATCGTGCAGTACCGCGCCGGGTTTCTTGCGCGACACCAGGTTGCCGTCGTCCTCATAGGCGCGGTCGGCAAACACTTCATGCGCCATCCGCAGATTGGCGGCTTCACCCGCGCGCACCAGCTTCGAGTTGGCGAGCACCACGAAGATGAGATTGCGGTCGACCGCCTTGATCGCATTGGCGATCGCGCGCGCGGTCATGTCGTCCTCGCAGGCGACGTTGGAAATCGCGCCATGTGCCTTCACATGGGTGACCTTGTGGCCGGCCGCGGTTGCGATCGCCTGCAGGGCGCCGATCTGATAGGCGATCAGGTTCTCGATCTCGGAGGATGTCAGCCCCGGCATCGGGCGGCGGCCGAAACCATGCAGGTCGCGGTAGCCCGGATGTGCGCCGACGCTGACGCCGCGCGCCTTCGCAAGCTCGACTGTCTTGCGCATGATGTCGGCGTCACCGGCATGGAAGCCGCAGGCGACGTTGACCGAGGTCGCAAGCTCGATCATCGCGGCATCATTGCCCATTTCCCAGGGGCCAAAACTCTCGCCGAGATCGCAGTTGAGGTCGATGGTTGCAGTCATGACGATCGATCCGTTGTTCGTACTCGATTCAGGGTAGCGCAACTTGCCAGGTCGTCACATCGATGGCGCTGACGGCCTGACCCGCGACATTCGCATCCCGCAGCGCCTCGATGTTGAGACCGAAATCGTCGATGCCGCGGAGGCGATCGGCCAGCGAATGCAGCAGCGTGTGGAACTTGATCGCCTCGGCCTGCGCTTCCGCCATCGTCACGGCCTTGAAGCGGAACGGCCGGCCGGCGGAGGTCTGCGCGAAGCGGCCAAGATCCGCGGTGATCACGGTTGCGATCTTCGGATAGCCACCGCTGGTGCCGCGGTCCGGCATCAGCACGATCGGCTGGCCGTTGCCGGGCACCTGGATGCTGCCGTTGACCGTGCCGTCGGAGACGATGTTGTGGCCGTGCAGATGCTTGATCGCGGGGCCCTCGAGCCGGTAGCCCATGCGGTCGGAGGTTGCCGAGATCTTCCACTCGCTGTCGAGGAACAGCGCCTTGTTGGCGTCGTCGAACTCGTCGTCCTGCGGGCCCAGCAGAACACGGATCGGGCCGCTCGCCGGCTTCGGCAGTTCGATCCGAAGCTCCTGCGCACCGCTTGCGGCATCGACGCT
>DASVOL010000631.1:0-1725 GCA_036383375.1 Bradyrhizobium sp.
GCCCGCGATCAGGATGATCTTGCCGTCGATCCGCTCTGCGATACGTCCAACCGGAATCTGCAAGCCGGCCATGGCACCGGCATAGAGCCCGCGCAGCAGCGCCAGCAGCCCGTAGCTCAGCGCGAACTCCGCCTGCCAGACCGGCAGCAGCACGTAGATCAGGTCGGTGTAGCCGTCATGGAGGGCGTGGTTGAGCCCGGTCACCGTGAGCGTGCGCGTCGCCTGGGTCTGGCCGGGCCGGGATGCGCCGGCTTCTGCGGATACGCTCATCGCCGCCATCCAAGGCAAGAAAAACTAAAGATAGAGCGGCTGTGCATCGGAGGAGTCTTTCAAAAAAGTGAGATATGTAAGTGGCTTGCTGCGCAATATGCGCTCGAACCGCCGCTGTCACAAATCAGTAATAATCGGATCATGCGTTAGAAAATCTGGTATTGAGAGGTCATGTTCGTCCCACGCCGTAGCCTGCCGCCGCTCAATGCGGTCCGCGCCTTCGAGGCCGCCGCGCGGCTCGGCAGCTTTAAGGAGGCCGCCGCCGAGCTCAGCGTGACCCATGGCGCGGTCAGCCAGCAGATCCGCCTGCTGGAGGAATGGCTGGGCGCGCCGGCGCTGTTCCGGCGATCGGTGCGGCGCGTGGTGCTGACGCCGGCGGGCGCGGCGTTGCTCGCGGAATTCGCGCCTGCGCTCGACCGGATTTCCGCCGCCGTGCAGCAGCATCGCGAGCGGCGCGGTGATGCCGCGGTGGCGGTGTTGCGCGTCAATGCGCTCGCGACCTTCAGCCTGCGCTGGCTGCTGCCGCGGATGAGCCGGTTTCGCGCCGAGCATCCCGACATCGAGGTGCGTCTGAGCACATCGAACGAGCCGGTCGATGCGCTGCCGGAATCATTCGACGTCGTGATCCGCGGCGGTCCGGATACGTTTCATGGCTTCTCGTCGCGCTTCCTGGTGTCGGAGCGGCGATTGCCGGTGTGCAGTCCGTCGCTGCTCGAACGACTGCCGCTGCATGAGATCGCGGATCTCTCCAGGCATACGCTGCTGCACGTCACGTCGATGCCGCGCCTGTGGCGCGACTGGCTCACCGAGGCTGGGCATTCTGCGCTGGAGCCGGCGGCTTCGCTGACCTTCGATCACTTCTATCTGACCATCCAGGCCGCGCTCGATGGTCTCGGCGTTGCGATGGGTCCGACCGCGTTGATCTCGGACGATCTCGCGGCAGGGCGACTGGTGACGCCGTTCGCCGCGATCAGCCTGCCGGCGCGGAGCTACTTCGCGTATTTTCCGGCGGGCCGCAGCAACGATCCGCATAGCGCGGTGTTCTGCGACTGGCTCGAGCAGCAGGGTCGGATGACTGGCTGACGAAAAATGTTTGATCAGGCTGCCGACGGATCGTCGCCGTCGACTTCCTGCGGCAGCTCGATCACGACGCGGCCGCCGGCAATGTCGACCGTCGGCACCACCGCGTTGGTGAAGGGCAGCAGCATCGTCGTGCCCTGCGGCGGGGCGATCTCGATGATGTCGCCGGCGCCGAAATTATGGATC
Source organism: Bradyrhizobium sp. (assembly GCA_036383375.1). Taxonomy (GTDB): domain Bacteria; phylum Pseudomonadota; class Alphaproteobacteria; order Rhizobiales; family Xanthobacteraceae; genus Bradyrhizobium. Next base: position 1,537 of record DASVOL010000631.1, read on the forward strand.
GCAATCACCTTGCCGAGCGGCTGATCTGTCGTCGTCACCGCGGCAAGCCCGATCAGGTCGGTGTGGTAATATTCGCCGTCGTCGGTTTCCGGCAGCCGGTCGCGCGGAACGTAGAGCTCGAGCCCGTTGAGCCGTTCGGCGTCATCGCGGCTGGCGACGCCCTTCAGCGTCACCACCAGATGGTCCTTG
>DASVOL010000632.1:0-7589 GCA_036383375.1 Bradyrhizobium sp.
CGCGGATCCGCGCCTCGATCCTGCTGGCGGGTCCGCTGCTCGCCCGCTGCGGCGAGGTCGCGTTGCCGCCGCCCGGCGGCGACGTGATCGGCCGCCGCCGGCTCGACACGCATTTTCTGGCCTTCGAGCAGCTCGGCGCCACGGTCACCGCGACGCACCGGCTCGAATTCCGCGCTTCGCGCCTGAAGGGCGCCGACGTGTTCCTCGACGAGCCCAGCGTCACGGCGACGGAGAACGCGTTGGTCGCCGCCGTCGCCGCCCGCGGCACCACCTATCTGCGCAACGCGGCCTCCGAGCCGCATGTGCAGGACCTCGCCAATTTCCTGGTTGCGCTCGGCGCCAAGATCGAAGGCATCGGCACCAACACCATCATCGTGCACGGCCAGGCGACGCTCGGCGGCACGAGTTTCGCGATCCAGCCCGACCATATCGAGGTCGGATCGCTGATCGGGCTTGCCGCGGTGACCCGCTCGCCGCTGCGCATCGCGCGCGCCGGCGTCGAACACTTGCGCTCGATCCGGATGGGCTTTGAGCGGCTCGGCATCGTCTGCGGCATCGAGGGCGACGACCTCGTCGTGCCGTCGAACCAGACCATGAAGATCCAGGATGATTTCGGCGGCCACGTGCCGAAGCTCGAGGACCAGCCCTGGCCGGCCTTCCCGGCGGACCTGATGTCGATCGCGATCGTCACCGCGACGCAGTGCGACGGCGTCATTCTGATGCACGAGAAGATGTTCGAGTCGCGGATGTTCTTCGTCGACAATCTGATCGCGATGGGTGGCCGGATCGTGCTGTGCGACCCGCACCGCGCGATCGTGGCAGGTCCCAGCCGGCTGCGCGGCGCGCCGATGAACTCGCCCGACATCCGCGCCGGCATGGCGATGCTGCTGGCCGCGGTATGCGCCAACGGCACCTCCACCATCAACAATGCCGACCAGATCGAGCGCGGCTATGAGCGGATCGACGAGCGGCTCAACGCGCTCGGCGCCAAGATCAAGCGGATACCAGCGCGATCGTGATACCCTGCGGCAGCTTGGCCATGCATTTGGCCGATCTGCCGTGCTAAGCCCACCGTCATGACCTGCATCGACAAGATCGACCCGGCCGCGTCGCGCGCGGCCGTTGTCCCGCCTCGCAAGCTGCTCGCGGCCGAGCTCGCGGAAACGCTGAAGCTCGCGGTGCCGCTTGCGCTGACGCAGCTCGGGCAGATCGCGATGATGACGACCGATCTCGCCTTCATCGGCCGGCTCGGCAGCGAGAACGTCGCCGCGGCAGCGCTGGCGCACACCGTGTATTTCGTCAGCTTCACCATCGGCATGGGCATGATGTCCGCGGTCTCGCCATTGGCCGCGCAGGCGTTCGGCGCCCGCAACCCGCGCGTGATGCGGCGCGCGCTCCGCGTCGGCCTGTGGGCCGGGTTCTTCATGGTGCTGCCGCTGATGGCGCTGCCGTTCCATGGCGAGCGCATCCTGCTCGCGCTCGGCCAGACCCAGGCCACCGCGCATCTGGCGCAGCAATATCTGTTCGGGCTCGCCTGGGGCATCCTGCCGGCGCTGTGGTTCATTGCGATCCGCGGCTTCATGAGCGCGGTGAACCGGCCGGAGCCGGTGCTGTGGATCACGCTCGCGGCGATCCCGGCCAATGCGCTGATGGTCTATCTTCTGCTCTACGGCAAATGGGGCATGCCCGAACTCGGCATGTTCGGCGCCGGGCTCGCGACCACGATCGTCAATCTCGGCACCTTCCTCGCCGGCGTGTGGTTCGCGGCGCGGCGCCGCCCGTTCCGCAAGTATCATGTGTTCAGCCGCGTCTGGCGCATCGACTGGCCATTGATGGGCAAGCTCGTTGCCGTCGGCGCGCCGATCTCGATCGCGTTCCTGCTGGAATACGGCCTGTTCGGCGCGGCCGGCCTGCTGATGGGGTTGATCAGCACCACGGCACTGGCGGCGCACCAGATCGCGCTGCAGATCGCGGCGATCCTGTTCATGGTGCCGTTCGGCGTCAGCATGGCCGCCACCGTGCGGGTCGGCCAGGCGGTCGGCCGCCGCGACGCCGAGGCGGTACAGCGCGCCGGCTTTGTCGCGGTCGCGCTCTCCGGCGTCTTCATGAGCATCATGACGCTCGCGGTGATCCTGGCGCGCTTCGAGATCGCGGCGCTGTTCCTGGGCGAAGCCTCCGACGCCACCGCGCAGCTCACCGCGATGCTGCTGCTGATCGGCGCGACCTTCTTCATCGCCGACGGCGTGCAGACCACCACCGCCGGGGCGCTGCGCGGCATGAACGACACCCGGGTGCCGCTGCTGTTCGCCGTCGTCAGCTATTGGCTGATCGGCTTCGCGTCGGCCTCTGCGCTGGCCTTCTGGGCCGGGCTTGAGGCGCCCGGCGTCTGGATCGGGCTGTCGCTCGGCACTGCGGTTTATGCGACCCTGCTGATCTTGCGTTTCCGCCTACTGGCACGCAGACTGGTCGGATGAACGTCGACGGGATCACACCGAACGGAGGCTAGCGCATGACCTTGTCGGTCGACCTGTTCTTCTCGTTCCGCAGTCCGTACAGCTATCTGGCGCTGCCGAAGACCTTGAAGATGGTCGCCGACTACGACCTCGCGGTGAATTTGCGGCCGGTCTATCCGCTCGCGGTGCGCGTGCCCGGCTTCTTCAAGAAGACCAATCCGCAGTTCGCCCGCTATGTCGTGCTCGATTCCAGCCGCGTTGCCAAGCACGAGAATATCCCGTTCCGCTTTCCACGCCCGGACCCGATCGTGCAGGACATGACGACGCTCGACGTCGCCGCGCATCAGCCCTACATCCACCGCCTGACCCGGCTCGGCGCCGCCGCGCAACTCGAGGAGCGATCGCTCGCCTTCACTGCCGCGATCAGCCGCGTGCTGTGGGACGGCTCGGTGAAGGGCTGGAACGAGGGCGATCATCTGGCGCAAGCGGCCGATGCCGCCGGTTTCGATCTCGCGGCAATGGACGCTGTGATCGCCGCCGATCCCGATCGCTATGAAGCGATCATCAAGGGTAACGAGGACGCTCACGCCGCCTCCGGCCATTGGGGTGTGCCGACCTTCGTGTTCGAGAACGAGCCGTTCTTCGGTCAGGACCGCATCGACCTCCTGATCTGGCGCATGGAGAGCAAGGGCCTGACGCGCCGCACGGCTTAGCCGAAGGTCAAGCCGCGCTCTTCTCCGACGTTTCGGCAACGATCTTCTCGGCAGCCTCTTCGTTGGTGCACCAATTGCCGTGGCAGCGCTTGAGGTCGCTCAGGTTCTGCCGCATCTGGTCAAGCGAAAATCCAAGCGCGAAGAACCGCTCCATGGCATCGACCGGAAGGCCCCGGGTCAGGCCCTCGCTGCGCACCGCGGCGACCTCCTCGCTATAGGCATGCAGCGCGGCATCGACCGGCGCCATGTCGGCCGGGCCGCTGCCGGCGCGCAGGGCGGTCGCGACCGCCACCATATAGGTCACGATGGCATTGCTGACGTCGGCCAACGGCCGCGCCAGCCTGGCCTGGATATCGGCCGGCAGCGGCACGACGCAGGCGCGCCCGATCATCACGACGTCGTGCCGCAGCCGCTGAATAGTCCGCAGCAGCGGACCGGTGTCCGGCCCGGATGACAGATGCATGGTGCGTTCGCGCTCGGCCTCGAGGCCGGTCGCGTGCAGATTGGTCACCGCGGTGCCGATGCCGTCCTGGATCCGGTGCAGCGCGTCGTTGTCGAGCCCGCGGGTCAGGCCGGCGAGCAGTTCGGCGAACGCCGCCGAGAGCAGTTCCAGCAGCTTTGACGCGTTGACCCTGATCTGGCTGACCGCGCGCGACGGCAGCACCAGGAACGAGATCACAAGGCCGGTGAGCGCACCGACCGTGACCTCGAGCACGCGGTCGATCGCGGAGTCCAGCGGGTTGGAGTGATGCATCGTCGGCAGCAGCAGCACGATCACCGCCGTCACCGTCGCCGAGTTCAGGCTGGGATTGAGCGCGGCGATGAACGCCAGCGGCACGATCGCCAGCACCAGCAGCGCCAGCAGGCTGCCTTCGCCGGAATGCGGGATCAGCACCGCGATCGCGCCGCCATAGATCGCGCCGCCGATGGTGCCGAGCATGTAGTCCCTCGTTGCCTTCAGCGAGCGGCCGACGCTCATCTGGGTCACGATCAGCGAGGTCAGCACCGCCCACAGCGGCAGCATGAGGTGCAGCGCCAGCGCGATGGTATAGGCGGCCACGCCGGCGGACGCGATCCTCACCGCCAGCGCCAGCTGCGTCTTGCGGGTCCAAAGCTTGTCGAACATGCGTTTTGCGAAGGTCCTCATGCACCCTGATCCGCAATCAATGGAAAGGCCCGTGTTACATGACTTGAAGTCCAGCGACCGAAAGCATGGCTGCTGCCCGCGGCGGCAAGGTGGCTTGAAAGGCTAAACCTGCCCGCCTACCCTGCGCCGCAAAATTGAGGAAACACGATGGCCCACGAAACCGCAACGCTCGCCGCCTACGTCGCCGACCTGAAATATTCCGATATTCCACCGGAGGTGCTGGCGCGCGCCAAGGTTTTGACGCTGGATTTCCTCGGCAGCACTATCCGCGCCCGCCGCGATGCGGAATCGACCCCGTCGCTGATGAAGATGCTGGAGGCGCTGGCGCTGGACGGCAAGGGCGAGGCCACGGTGTTCGGCGACACCAAGACCTGGACGCCGGCGGTGGCGGCGCTGCTCAATGGCGCGCTCGGTCATTCGCTCGACTTCGACGACACCCACGCCGATTCCTCGCTGCATCCGAGCGCACCGGTGGTGCCCGCCGCGTTCGCGATCGGCGAGATGGTCGGCGCCTCCGGCCGCGACGTGCTGACCGCGATCGTCGCCGGCTATGAAGTGTGCTGCCGGCTCGGCAACGCGCTCGATCCGACCTCGCATTACGCCAAGGGCTTCCACCCGACCGCGACCGCCGGCACCTACGGCGCGGCTGCGGCGGCGGCAAAACTGTTCGGGCTGTCGAAGGAACAGATCATCTCCGCGTTCGGCGTCTCCGGCAGCCAGGCTGCGGGCTCGCTGCAATTCCTGGTCAATGGCGCCTGGAACAAGCGCTACCAGGTCGGCGCCGCCGCGATGAACGGCGTGATCGCCGCGACCCTGGCGCGCAACGACTTCATCGGTTCGAGCGAATCGGTCGAAGGCAAGCACGGCCTCTTGGTCGGCTATACCGATGACGCGCATCCGGACAAGGCGGTGGCCGGCCTCGGTAGCACTTACGAGACGCTGAAGATCGGCGTGAAGCCGTATCCGAGCTGCCGCTACACCCATGCCGCGATCGACGCGCTGATCGCGATGCGGCGCGAGCACAATCTGACGCCGGACCAGATCAAAAAGGTCGAGATCGGCCTGCACCGCAACGGCATCACGCTGACCGGCGATGCCGCCACCAAGCGCCACCCGACCTCGGTGGTCGGCGGCCTGTTCTCGATGTTCTTCACCGGCGCGATCGCGCTCGACCAGGGCCATTTCGGCTGGGACGATTACGACCGGCTCGGCGATGCGGCGATCGACGCGCTCGCCGACAAGTTCGACGTGGTGCAGGACGACCGCCTCGAAGTCGGCCGCACCCACCCGTTCGGCGCCCGGGTCTCGATCACCACCGATGACGGCACCCATGAGCGCCTCTATGCCGATCCCTCGGGCGAACCGACCTCGTTCCCCGATGCGCAGGCGATGCAGCAGAAGTTTTTGACGCTGGCCCGCCCGGTGCTCGACAAGCGCGCCGACCAGCTCGCCGACGCGATCCTGACGCTGGAGCGGTTCGACCGCGTGGAGAAGGCGACGCAGTTGGGCAGGCAGTAAGCGGGGGCCGTCGTCGAACTGCAGGCTGCGCACCACATCCACCACTGTCGTCCCTGCGAAAGCAGGGACCCATAACCACCGCATTGAACCATGAACGGGACTGCGGCCCCAACCTCGCGCAACATTTCTCATTTGGGGTAATGGGTCCTGGCCTTCGCCAGGACGACGTTGGGGATGGGGCGCAATTCAAGACGTCAAACAGCGCGGTGTCATCACCCGCGAAAGCGGGTCATCCAGTATTCCAGAGACAGCGATGCTTGAGCCGAGAGGCCGCGGCGTACTGGATCGCCCGGTCGAGCCGGGCGATGACAAGTGAGGATGAGGGCGCAGCTTCGCCTGCCTCGGAATGACGGAGGCCTCACCTACTCCGCTCCATCGATGATCACGAAATCCCCGTCCGAATATTTCTGCCGGATCGCCTTCGCGGCCTGGTAGTCGGGGCAGGTGTAGCATTCCATCGCGGTGGCGCGATCCCGGAACTCGATGACGAAGTTGCGCTGGCGCGTTGCGCCTTCCATCACCTCGTACGGGCCGTTGCGCACGATGAAATTGGCGCCGTATCTGGCGAATACCGGCATCGCGGCGGCGAGGTATTCGGGATAGCGTTCTTCATCGTGCACCGTGACGTGCACGATCCAGTAGGCTTTCGGCATGGTGCTCTCCGGCTGAGGCGTGTTTCAAGAAACTGTGGCGCACCCCTGCGAGATGCGCCACGCCATCAGAAAATTCCGGAGACCGAGATTCAATTCACGATCGCGCGGGCGCGGTGTGACGTCTCCGTCAATTGCCGCCCGCAAGCCGCGCGCTTGTCGAGGTTGCCGTCACGACGTCACGGACCAGATCGGACACGCCGTCCGCCTCGGGCGGCATGTTCGGCGAGCGGCCGAGCCGGACGATGACGAGGTGCTGCGACGGCACGATCACGGCATATTGCCCGATCGTGCCCTTGGCGAAATACGCATCGCGCGGCCAGCCATGCGCGATACGATGGTTGGCGCCGAAGCTGTCGCCGAGATTGGTCCAGAAGCCCGCACCGTAGCCGACCCAGGCATTCGGCGTGGCCGAAGCCGAATAGGCCGCCCAGCCCTCCGGCAGAATGCGCTTGTCGCCGGCCATCCCTTCATTGAGGTAGAGCTGGCCGAGGCGCGCCCAGTCGCGTGCGCTCGCCATCATCGCGCCCGATCCTTCCGGCGTGCCCGCAGCATCGAACTGCATCACGACATCGCGCATGCCGAGCGGACCGAACAGCTTTTCGCGCGCGAAGCGGATGACGTCCGCCGCGTGTCCGCCGGCGGCATTGCGGATCAGATGCGAGAGGATCAGGTAGTTGCCGTCATGATAATTCCAGACCCGGCCGGGCACGCTCTCCAGCGCAGCGCTCTCCGCGAAGGCGGCCATATCCGATTCCATGTACTTCATGCGGTTGACCGGCTCGAGCACGGACGCGAGCGACGCCTGCAGCGAGCTGCCGAGCGCGAGCCCTGCGGTATGACGCAGCAGCTCGTCGACCGTGATCGCGTGGCGCGGATCCTTCGGATCCTGCCAGGCCGCGATCGGGACCGGCTGATCACGCGTCAGCCTGCCTTCGCGGACGAGGATTCCGATCAGGGCCGAGACCGCCGACTTGCTCATGGAGAAGCCGAGCAGCGGCGTCTCGATGCCGATGCCGTCGGCGTAGCGCTCGGCGACGATGCGGCCGTCCTTCATCACGACGACAGCGCGGGTGTGGCGAAACGGCGGCTCCGCCGGCTCGGCAAA
>DASVOL010000633.1:0-14516 GCA_036383375.1 Bradyrhizobium sp.
ATTTCCGCCGGTCGTGCCCGCGCCACCGCCGCCGCCGCCGGAGTTGACACAGTTGCCGGCCCCGCCCGCTCCGCCGGTTGCCGTCGCGCTGCTCGCACCGGCCGCACCGCCACAACTTCCACCAAGGCCGTTGAAGTTACCGCCGCCCTGACCGCCAGTTTGCGCGTGCGCTGCGGCTCCGAGCCCGACAAGAATGGCGAAAATAGCTGCGATCCACCGCAAGCGGGGGAATCGAAAGTTTTCCACGACGGGCACGCGCATGGCATTCCAACTGGGGCCGCGCACTGGCGGCCACTGAAAATCTCAGCGGCAGGTTGTATCGCCTGAGACATCCTGCCGCATGACAAAAAGCCAAATTGGAACCGAAAGCGCGACGATGTGCCTTCTTGGCAACAGCATGGCGGCGCCGCATTTCTTCGCGCCGGGCGCCTGTGTTCCGGTCAGTTCGCCGGGAGCCTGGGCTCAATCCCGCCACGTCGGCGGCAGAACGATGGGCCAAGTCGGCGCAGGGTCTCCTGGACTTACCTGTTGGTATTTTCCGTGAAGGTCGCCACGACATTCCGATAGCGTTTGCTGCCTGCGATTGTCTCGCCATTGTCCATCCGCAGGACGAAGTCCCCCGCCGGACGATGCTCGACTGCCACAACCCGCGCCAGATTCACCAGCCTCGCCCGATGCACACGGACAAGGCCGAACGGCTTGAGGCGATCCTCCTCCCGCGCGAGCGTGCTGCGGATCAGGCGACGACCGTTGGGAAGGGCAAACTCGACATAGTTGCCCGCGGACGTCACGGCCACGATATCGCGAGGATCGACCCGAAAGCTCGTGGCGCCGTCCCGCAGCCACAGACCGGGATTGGCGGCGTCGACGGACTGTCCGGCCAGCGGCTGTGCAAGCGCCTCGACCGGCGGCACTGGTGTTACGGGCATCGGTGTTACCGGCATCGCCAACACCTTGCGATCCGTCAGCCAGATCACCACGGCCACCATCAGCGACGAGACAATGTCCTTCTGGAGCTCATGCGGAAATGCCGTTGCCCAATGAAAAAAATAGCCGTCGCCCAGCAACAGCTTGCGCAGCCCGACCATCGTGACGAGATGCGCGGCCGCGTAAAGCAGCGTCGCCGCCACCGCCCATGTGACGGCCGTCCCTCGGCTCCGACCAGCACGCAGTTGGGTGATGCCGCTTCGCAGCAGCGGCAGAAACAGGATCCAGGCAATGGCACTCGTCACCTCGAGCAGCACGGGCATGCGCAGTGGTGCGAACCCCGCGGAGAGTTTGAATTCGCTCACCGACGAGAAAACGTTGACCACGCCGCTCGCCACGATCAGCAGCGCCACCCAACCATGGGCGAGCATCGAGCCGCGCTTCGCCCCGCCCGATCGGATCGCCGTCACATCGCCGCGATTTTCGTCCCCGAATTCCGCTTGCTCGTCCCAACCCGGCTCGACGCGCCGATCGATGCCGCGTTCAATGGAATTCTCTGGCTGCGTCGTGGACATGTCGGGATGGAGTAAATGCTGCAACTCGTGAGGTCACCTGCCCCGGCGGCCAGGTCCGGGACCCAATTGCGATCGGTCACGCGGTCACGTCCTTATCACAAGCAGGCGGGCGGCGTCCTGCATGGCGCGCCATCCGAACGACGTGAAATCCGCTCCACTCGGGGACAGGTGACCGGCCGATGAATCGTCGCCAACTCCTGATCGGCGGCGCCCTGACGCCGATGGCGCGCTGGATCGGTCCTGGACCGGTTACCGCGGCGCAGGGTGCGAGCAACTCCGCACAAATGTTTCGGCGAACGCGTCCCTCGGACCCGCAATGGCCGTCAGCCGCCAGCTGGAACCACCTGAACGAGCAAACCGACGGCCATCTCCTTGCGGTGAAGTCGCCGCTGGCGGCGTGTCAGGACGGTCCCTCAGGTCCGGCATGCCGCGATGTTTTCAAGGGGCTCAAGAACCCCTACTACATCGGCGACGACCCGGCGCTGACCCAGACCACGGGCTATCTCGATGCCTGGACGTCCCAGCCAAGTGCCTACGCCGTCGCGGCGCGCACGACAGGCGACGTCGTTGCCGCCGTCAACTTCGCCCGTGACAACAATCTGCGGCTGGTCGTCAGGGGCGGCGGCCACTCTTATCTCGGCACGTCGAGTGCTCCCGACTCGCTGATGATCTGGACCCGCGCGATGCACGACATCACGCTGCACGACAGCTTCGTCCCGCAAGGCGGCATCGATCCGCCGCAGCCGGCCGTCACCATCGGGGCCGGCGCGATCTGGATGCATGTCTACAATGAGGTGACGACCCGAGGTGGCCGCTACGTCCAGGGTGGCGGCTGCGGAACCGTCGGCGTCGCGGGGCTGGTGCAGGGCGGCGGCTTCGGCAGCTATTCGAAGAACTACGGCACCGCGGCGGCGAGCCTGCTGGAAGCCGAGATCGTCACCGCGGACGGCGTGGTCCGGATCGCAAATGCCCGCAGCCACCCGGACCTGTTCTGGGCCTTGCGCGGTGGCGGTGGCGGCACCTTCGGCGTCGTCACCCGCCTGACGTTGCGCACCCATGAACTACCCGACGTCTTCGGCTTCGCCTCGATGACCATCAAGGCGGCGTCTCAGACGTCATTCCGCCGCCTCGTGAGCGCATTCGTGGATCTCTACGCCGACCGCCTGCACAACCGCCACTGGGGCGAGATCGTCAACATCAAGCCGGGCAATACGCTCGACATCCAGCTGTCGTTCCTGGGCCTCGACAGGCAGCAGGCCGAGGAACTGTGGCAGCCCTTCATTCGCTTCGTCACAGCGGCCGAGGCTGAATTCACCTTCACCCGTCCGCCGTCGATCCGCACCGGTCCGGCAGCGCACCGCTGGGACGCCGCCTACATCCGACAGCGCGCTCCGCAGGCGATGCTCTCCGACGATCGTCCGGGCGCACCGGCGGAGAACGTATTCTGGGCCGCCAATCTGAGCGAAGCCGGACACTTCATCCACGGTTTTGAATCGCTCTGGCTTGGCGCATCGCTGCTGAGCGGCGCGGAACGTCCGCGGCTTGTCGAGGCCCTGCTGGCGGCCGCCCAGCATGCGACGGTCGAGTTGCACTTCCAGAAAGGCCTGGCCGGCGGATCGGACGCCGCGATCGCTTCCGCAAGGGAAACTGCCACGAACCCCGCTGTGATCGACGCCTTCGTGCTCGCCATCGTCGCGAGCGAGGGCCCGCCGGCCTATTCCGGCCTCAGCGGCCATGAGCCTGATCTGGCCGATGCGCGCAAGAATGCCGCGGGGATCGCGAAGGCGGTCGGCGAACTCAGAAAGGTGGCGCCGGACGGCGGCGCCTATCTTGCCGAAAGCAGCTTCTTCGAACCGAGATGGCAACAGGCCTATTGGGGCCCGAACTACCAGCGGCTTCTTGAGATCAAGCAGAAGTACGATCCGGCCGGCCTGTTCTTCGTGCGCCACGGCGTCGGCAGCGACGACTGGAGCGACGACGGATTTACCCGGCTGGTCGCGAAATGACCCGCCGACGATTTGCGGGTCGACGCCTCGCTCCGGATCATTGAACGTCGCGAAAGGAGTTCTCGTAGGCGAGAGACAAATGGAGCGCGCCGCCGGGGATCGCCGCGCTCACACCGTCAGGTCAGCTTGCCGGTGTATTTCTCCAGCGCCGCCCAGGCGTCTGCCCCATAGGTCTTCTGCCACTGGGTGTAGAAGCCGGCTTTCACCAACGCAGCCCTGAACTGCACGGGATCGGGCTTGTTGAAGGTCATGCCCTTCTCGGTCAGCTCGGCCTGCAACGAGCGATCCATCTCGACCAGATCGGCACGCTCCTTGACCGCGGCAGCGTCGAACGCGGCATTGATGAGCTCGACGAGATCGGGTGGCAGGGCCGCCATCGCGCGGCGATTGCCGAGGATCCAGTAGCCGCTCCAGCAATGGTTCGACAGAGCGCAGTATTTCTGCACCTCGTACAGCTTTCCGGTCGAGACCTGCGCCAGCGGGTTCTCCTGCCCTTCGACGATGTGGGTCTGCAGCGCCGAATAGAGCTCGCTATAGGAGATGCTCGACGGCAAGGCGCCGAGACCCGAGAACAGCGAGGTCAGCAATGCCGTTACCGGCACGCGGATCTTGAAGCCTTTGAGATCGTCGACGCTGTTGAGCTGCCGGCTCGATGACGAGGTGATCTGGCGGAAGCCGTTGTCCCAGACCTTCTTCAGCGGCACGACGCCGGTCCTGGCGATCGCATCGCGGACGATGTCGCCGACGCCGCCATCCATCGCCGCCCAGACCTGGTCGTAGGACTGGAATGCGAAGCCGATGCTCGGCAGCCCCGACAACGGCACCAGCGTCGACAAGGTCATGCTGGGTGCGGCCAAGAGCTCGATCCCGCCGGCGCGGACCTGCGACAGCATCTCCGGATCGCCGCCGAGCTGGCTGTTGGCGAACACGGTGATGTTGATCCGGCCGGACGACTGGGTGCCGACCTGCCTCGCCGCCTCGGCTAAACGGATTGTTAGCGGATGGGTTTCCGGAGTGTTGACGCCGAGCTTGAAGTCGAACTCGGCCGCGGCAAGAGATGGCTTACCAAACATCGCAGCGGCAAGCACCACGGAGCCGGTTCCAAGCACCCGCCGGCGGGTCATATTCCTTGTTTTCATTGTTGTTTTTCTCCCAGGCGCAGCCCGCGCCCATGGCCAGTTTCAGCCCTCCCTTTCTGTGACGCAAGGCACGGTGAAACCAATCCGCCCGTGGCACGAAACCATTTCCGGGAACTCACGAAACGATCCGGAAACAGATGGGGCTTACGAGTAGCTGCCATAGACGGCGCATAGACGCCCGGAGGCGACCATGAACCACTCGATCCATTCAGCCGATCGCGCGACCCACCTCAAGATTGTGGTGGTTGCGCTCGTTGCGGCCATCGGGGTTGCAGCTTTCGGCATTTCGGCCCGGAACAACGCGGATTTCACCCAGACCGCCCAGACCAACCAGGTCATCAAGGCCGGCAAGCCGGTCGCGATCACCTCATCGGGCACCTCGACGGTCCGCTAAGACGTATTCAGGCTCCGGCAGACAAAGCGGCCGCCTTCGGGCGGCTTTTTGTTGGTCGTTATCTTCTGCACTCCGATCCGGACGATATGGCCTTCACAGGTTCGGCTAGGGCGATTGCAGGACCACCGAGACCGGGGCGCGCGAGAAGCATGGCGACTTGGCCGACGCGCAGCCGCTGCGAGATCTTAACTGCCCCCTAACACGGTCGTTCGATTGCAATCCGCTCCGCGACCCCAGTCTTAAAAATTGTTCCGTAAGGTGGACGTCAACAGAGGCGCAGGCCCACAATGAATTTGCAGCAGCAAGTAATTTCGACCGGCTTCAAGATCACCTGTACGGATTGCGGCAGCCTGGCGATCAAGATCGCCGATCCCGCGCACGCGTCCGGCGACACCATCATCGAATGCCGCCGCTGCAACGCTGTGCGCGGCACGATGGCCGACCTGCATACCCTGGCGCGGCACGGCCGCGACCTGTTCGAATTCTAACCCCGGCGCCGCCGATGCTGTCAGACCCGAACGCGACCATGCCGAGCGACATTCCCCTGGATACGATCTGGTCAATCCTCGAGGCCGCCAACGAATTGGGCGATACCCACACGGTCGACGCCTGCCGCCGCATCATCGACGCGAATTTGCGTGGCGACGCTCCGGGACAATCCGACCTCAACGCGGTCGCCGCATTCTTCGCCTGATCAAGGCAGCGGATCGCCGTTTGTGAATTCAATGCGGCACCGCGGTGACAGATCGCCCGGCGGAAACATAACAATATGGACTGAGACGTTGCCTAACCTTGCTTGACTTGCTTCGCCCGCGATCGAGTTGCTAGCTGTCGCGCAGCTTTCGATACGGACGGGCCGATGCAATTGACGCGCGAAGACCTGGTTATCGGGGTCACAATCCCTGGGTTCTTCGTCCTCAGCACCGCCTCGATGATCGCCTGTGGCCACGCGTTCCCGGCGATGCATGTCTGGCGCTCCGGCATGACTGCCGAGGCCATCCTCGGCACCGCCGTCATGGCGGTCTTCATCCCGGCTTTCGTCGCGGGCCGCTTCAGCTTCGGTTATCTGGTGAGCTTCTCGCTGCTCTCAGCGGTGTTCGGCTTCGTCTGGCTCAGCTTCTTCAGCGCGTTCGATTATCCGCATGGCATCGCTCGCTGGGCCATGATCGCCGCGCTGACCACTGCCATGATCCCCCTGATGTTCCAGAACATGCCGGTTTGGCGGCCCGGCCTGGCCGAAACGACAATCAAACGCTATGCGCTGTTGCTGCTGGCGTCGTCCTTTGCCGTGCTGGTCGCCGACGTCTCGTACGGCGTCAATCTCGGCAATCCCTACGGCGCAGCCCGCAACGCCGTCGCGCGGCCGGTGCTCTTGAACTATCTCACCGGAATCATGATCGGCGCGGTCCTGCCCTATCTGTTCGCGCATTTCGCGTCGCGCCGGCAATGGATGCAGGCCGCTTGCGTGTTGCTGCTTGCGCTTTGCTTCTATCCGGTGGTCAACAACAAGACCGTTCTGCTGCTGCCGATCTGGCTGCCGTTTCTGTTCTGGCTGTTCGGCCGGTTCAACCCGCGGCTGGCCACGGTACTCGCATTTCTCATTCCGATGATCCTCGGGCTGACGGCGTTCGGCGTGCTCGGCGCCGACAGGGACTATGTCGTGTTCAGCGCCATCAATCTGCGTTTCCTCGCAATCCCGTCGCTCGCCCTCGATCAATACGCCGACTTCTTTGCCCACCGCGACCTGACCCGCTTCTGCCAGATATCGATCCTGCGACAGGTGATCTCCTGCCCGTATGGCGAGCTCGGCCCGGCGCTCGGAGCGATCTATCGGGACGGCAATTTCAACGCCTCCTTCCTCGCCACCGAGGGCATCGCGTCGGTCGGTCTTGCACTCACCCCAGTTTCGGCCCTCGTGTGCGGCCTGCTTCTGTCGGTGGGATCGATGGTCTCGCGGCACCTGCCGCCACGCTTCATTGCGGTGTCATCGGGCATCGCGGTCCAGACCATCATGAACGTGCCGCTCACGACAAGCCTGACCTCGAACGGGATCGCGCTGCTGTTCCTGCTGTGGTGGCTGACGCCCGAACGGCGGGCGGAAGCTTCGCATCATCAGCAACAGTCAACGCGCCCCATCGATGCCGTAGGTGTCGCGGCCTGATTTTTGCGTCCTGCCGCGACCGATCAACGCCGATACGATCTCGTGGCAGCCTCATCTCTTTCGGAGAACGATGATGCTCTGATACGGTGAGATCCCATTCATGCCGACATCGACGAGATCGAACCGGTCGGTCCAGTGCGTCTCGATGTAGCGCTTGCTGATGATCGTCTCGCCGTAGGTCATTTCACCATCGACCGGATAGCTTTGCGGATAGAAGTAGAATCCCTCTCGCGCCACGGTCTCGGCGATTTTTTGTTGATCCCAGCCCGGTAATTTGGCGATCGGCTCATAGAATGCGTATGCCGGCGGCCGAATGGTCAGAAGAAAGAGACCACGATGCTCCAGAGAGTCGTGGACCGCGGCCAGGCATGTGTCGCTTGCGGCGGGCGAGAGGTGCGTCCAGATCGATAGCGCGTAAGCAACATCGAATTTCTGGTTGAACGGCAAACGTGTCGGCAGACTGTCCGACAACACGATATCGGCGTGCGGATTGGAGCGTTGCGCGACCTGGATGATGCCCTTGTGCGGATCACAGCCATGCAGATTGCGCAGCGGCACATCCTTCATGAAGTACCGGAGCACGCTACCCCAGCCGCAGCCATAGTCCAGCACCGCGCATTCAGCGAACGGCTTGTCGAGATGACGCTTGAGCTTATCGTGCAACAGGCGATAGGTTTCGATGACGGCCGCGCCGAGCTCCATCCCGGAACGACCGCTCCAGTTTTTCTGGGTCCCGGCGTCTGGCGGATCGGGAATGGCGGCCTTGATCGCCTTGAAGCCATCATACTCCTTCCAGAGCAGCACGTTCCACAGATACGGATCGTCGATCCATTTCAGTGCATCGTAGACGGACTGTCCACTTCGGCAGGCGGCGTCCGCTCTTTCCAGTTCGTCGTTGTAGTATTCCTTCAGCCACGAACTCCAATTCATCAGCACGCCTCCGTGTCAGGTTTGCTTCGTCAGCCCTCGCCCACGCGTTCGCGTCATTTGAATTTCCTGAAATTGTCTTCGCCTACTCCGGCAACTTTAAGACCCAGCAAAATCGTGTGAGTTCCGGAAGCCGGTGGAACCGCTGGTGTCGGTCCCGCTCGATGGCTGCGACCGCTGTCGGCGAGCACTATGCAATGTGAGTCAGGCTGGCGTCAGGCTCGCGCGTTACGCTGCGCGCGCGAACCGAGACCTGCCGTACGTCCGTTTCTCGCTGATCAGGGTGGCGATAGTCACTACCGCTTCAGCCGATGTGATGCTCGCGTGAGAGGCGAACCAACTGGCCGACCTTCAGGAAGCGTGTCGATGAAAGTCCGCGAACTCGTCCAGGTGCTCCAGGCACTCCCGGATCAGGACGTAACAGTCGTGATTGGAGAAGGAGCGAAGCCGGAAACCTGGCTCATCGTGTCCGGTGTCGCGGAGTGTCGGATTGCGCGTGTGAGTGATGATCATGCGATCGTCGGGAGCGAACCAGCCATCGAGATCGTCTGAAAGATCGCGCGTATCGGAGCGCAGTTTCCTTTGCGTCCCGGAAGGCCAGGCAAAGGGCGTTCAAGCGCGTCAGGGCGGCCCAACGCGCAACACGTCTTAAGACTGGAACTTGGGGCTAAGTGCTTGATAAGACTGGCGCGAGAGACGGGACTCGAACCCGCGGCCTCCGCCGTGACAGGGCGGCGCTCTAACCAACTGAGCTACTCCCGCGGATGCCGATCACCGGATTGATCCGCGCAGGATCGAGGGCATAAAGGCCCGCATCCCGATAGTCAAGCACGTTGCGGCGCCCTGCACAGCGCGGGCGTTTTCGCGCTGTGGGCGCGCATTGTCGCCTGTTTTCAGGGGAAACGGCGTAGTCAGCAAAGCCCCGAATCAAATAAGGCCTGATACGTCTGGGTTTCCTGTGGCCGGGCCCGGCACTGCCCGTTCCCAGAACCGGCGGTTTCAGGACTTTTCCGGACGCATTTTTCCGACGCGAACGGCGCGCCATTCGCGTGAAAGCAGCAATCCAGCCATTCAGCAACGAGGAGGGCCACACATGGCGAAGAAGGCAGCGACCCCGGCAACGATCACGCTGAAGCACCTGGCGGCGGCCATCGCCGAAGAGCAGGAGCTGTCCAAGAAGCAGGCCGAGGCGATCCTGACCGACATGGTCACCCGGATCACCAAGCACCTCAAGAAGGGCGAGCGGATCCGCATCGTCGGCCTCGGCATCCTCCAGGTTCGCAAGCGTGCCGCCCGCATGGGCCGCAACCCGGCAACCGGCGAACAGATCCACATCAAGGCGAGCAAGAAGGTTGCCTTCCGCGCCGCCAAGGAGCTCAAGGAAGCCGTCTAGGGTCCTTAACTTGCTTGATACCAAGCGCCATTCCGGCTCGCGACGCGGCCCCGGAATGGCGCTTTTCTGTTGTAGAGTTGTCTGTCGATACGCTTTGCTTGGCGAACCAACTTCGGCTGAGCGTCTTATTCCTGTTCTCCCACCCTTGCGCGGTCTTCATGCTGGCACCGGCTCTCGACTTCAAGCACACCGTCACCGAGCGCTTCCTGCGCTATGTCGTGATCGACACCCAGTCCGACCCGGATTCACCGACCTACCCCTCCACCGAGAAGCAGAAGAATCTGGGCCGCCTGCTGGTCGCCGAGTTGCAGGCGATGGGCATATCGGATGCGCATCTCGATCCGCACGGATATGTCTATGCGACGATCCCGGCGAGTACCGACAAGACAGTGCCGGTGATCTGCTTCTGCTCGCATATGGACACTTCACCTGACTGCACCGGCAAGAACGTCAAGCCGCAGGTCGTGAAGAATTATCGCGGCGGCGACATCGTGCTCCCGGCCGATGCCTCGCAGGTGATCCGCTCCGCCGAGCACGAAGCGCTGGCCGACCAGATCGGCAACGACATCATCACGACCGACGGCACCACCCTGCTCGGCGCCGACAACAAGGCCGGCCTCGCCGAGATCATGGACGCCGCGCATTTCCTGGTCACCAACCCGCAGGTGAAGCACGGCACCATCAAGATCCTGTTCACGCCGGACGAGGAGATCGGCCGCGGCGTCGACAAGGTCGACATCAAGAAGCTCGGGGCCGATTTCGGCTACACCATGGACGGCGAGACCGCGGGCCATATCGAGGACGAGACCTTCTCTGCCGACGGCGCCAGCATCATCATCGAAGGCGTCGCGACCCATCCGGGCTTCGCCAAGGGCAAGATGGAACACGCGATCAAGATCGCGGCCGCCATCGTCGATCGCCTGCCCAAGGATACCTGCTCGCCCGAGACCACCGAAGGCAAGGAAGGCTTTCTGCATCCGGTCGCGATCTCGGGCGCGCTGGAGAATGCGCGGATCGACTTCATCGTGCGCGATTTCACTGAAGCCGGCCTGAAGCAAAAGGAAGCGCTGCTCGAGACAATCGTGCGGGACGTCATGAAGGGATATCCGCGCTCGACCTACCGCATGGAGGTCAAGCAGCAATACCGCAACATGAAAGAGGTGATCGATCGCCACCCCCAGATCGTCGCCTATGCGATCGAGGCGATCGAGCGCGCCGGGCTGAAGCCGGTGAAGACCTCGATCCGCGGCGGCACGGATGGCTCACGGCTTTCGTTCATGGGACTACCCTGCCCGAACATCTTCGCCGGCGAGCACGCCTTTCATTCGCGGCTCGAATGGGTGAGCCGTCAGGACATGGAGAAGGCCGTGCAGACCATCGTCCACCTGGCGATGATCTGGGAAGAGAAGGCCTGATCAAGCCCGCGCCGTCACGATCCAGATCGCACCTGGCAGCGGCACGGAATCGCCCTTAGCAAACGGCGTCAACGCCTCGCGGATCGACGTGACGGCGGCGGCCCGTAGCTCATCCGGTTGTCCTTCCAGTGCGCGGCTGGCGGGCCCGATCTCGAGCGCGCTCTGGACGGCGGCGTCGATTCCGCGCCCGATCGCGACGTCGAACTCAAGCCGGCAGGGCTCCATCGCGATACCGGAAAAACCCGCTTCGCCGAGGATCCGCTTCACCCGGGCTTCGGAAGCAAACGAAAACGGACCGGGGTCTTCAGGGCCGAGCTGCGGCAGCTTCGGCACGTGCTTGTAGACCGCCTGCAACGGCGCCATGAAGAAGGGATTCTCGCGCGGCTCCTGCCAGCACGCGAAGGCGAGCCGGCCCGACGGCTTCAGCGCCTTGTGCAAATTGGTGAACGACGCCACCGGATCGGCAAAGAACATCACGCCGAAGCGCGACGCCAGGAGATCGAAGCTTGCGGGATCGAACGGATGCACCGTGGCGTCGGCCAGCGCATAGGTGACCGGCGCATCTTTCGGCGTGCTTTCTCGTGCGCGCTCCAACATCGGCCCGGAGACGTCGACGCCGAACACATGGCCTGACG
This sequence comes from Bradyrhizobium sp., assembly GCA_036383375.1. Classification (GTDB taxonomy): domain Bacteria; phylum Pseudomonadota; class Alphaproteobacteria; order Rhizobiales; family Xanthobacteraceae; genus Bradyrhizobium. The sequence continues at coordinate 11,573 of DASVOL010000633.1, forward strand.
GCCCCACCTTGTTCGCAAACCCATTCGTTGAAGCGCCGCTGCCGCAGCCGACATCGACGATGCGCTCGCCGGCCTTCGGCGCGGCGCGACCGATCAGGAGGTCGAGCACCGGCTGCAGCACGATATCCTGCGCGGCCTGCCTGGACGCCCAGCGCTGACCGCCCGGCCCGTTCCAATATGCAATCTGATCGGCGTTCTGCGGATGGCCTGCGTTCATGCGATCCAACCTTGTTGAGAAGCTTCCGGAGATTCTAGCAAGTCTCGCGCGTCGCCGCGCGCAGCATCGGCATCACCTGATAGGTGAATCCGGCATTGGCCTTGGTGACGGGATCGTTGGCGACGATCTCCTGCGGATCGACATCGTCAGGGAGTTGCAGCACGCCCAGTCCCCAGACGCCGGCGGGATCGGCGACCGGCCCGAAGAGCAGCGCCTTGCCGGCTTGCAGCAGTTCTCCACAATAGGCGACATGGGCCTGCATGATTGCGGCTTCCTGCGGCGTCATGTCCTGCGGAAAGGTCGGGCGCGGTCCGGTCAATCGGCAGACGTAATACTTCATCGACCTGGTCCGCGCTGTGATTATTTGGCGGCAGCGCTCGTTGGCTTGGCCTGCTTCGGCGCAGGCGTCTTGGCGGCGCTCGTCTTGGGAGCAGCCTGTCCGTCATTGCTGCGCGCAATGCCCCACGGGTCGGTCGGCTTCTGGTCCGGCACGCCGCTGAGCGCGCGCTGGTAGGCGCGCTGCTGCCGCGCCTCGTTGGCCACATCCGACGGCGACTTCTCGATCTCTTCGCGATAGCGCTGAACATGGTCCTGCTGCGCCCATGCTGGTCCTGCAATCATGGTGAGAAGAAAAATCGCGGCGAGTTTGCGCATGCATCGAGTTCCCGGTTAGGCGCAGAGAATAGCATCGCAGCCGCGTCCGCATCAAACCTCAGCGGCAAGAATGATGATGAAGGGAGTCATACTTTTGTCCGGCTCGGCTCGAGGCTCGCGCGGAACAGCAGCGATTCCTGATGGACCAGTCCGCCTTCGCTCTTCGAGTTTCGGCGCGACAGCCTTCGCCCTGCGGACCGAACAAGCGGATAAGTTGATCCGCAAAGGCTGGCTTGCCCAGCCGAAGCCCGCAGGGCGAAGGCTGGTAGGCGGCGAGAGATTCGAACTCCCGACCCTCTCGGTGTAAACGAGATGCTCTAACCAGCTGAGCTAGCCGCCCTTACCTGCGCGCCTCTTTAGCCTCGCCCGCCCCCCGGGCGCAAGATCGCCAAGGCCGTAAGGCCTCAATCGATGGGCTTCAATCCTTGGGCCGCGCCGGCAATCCCTTGAGATCATTGATCCAGGGCGCGGCGGAGCGGCGCCAGACCTGCCGTCGCGGGGGCAATTCGCCGCGCTGGCGAATGCTGCCCCAGCGGATGCCCCAATCGTCGGGACCGCCATCCTCGCCGCTCGTGAACAACGGGGAACCGCAATCGCCGCAAAAGTGCTGGAAGCGGATCCCGCCGTTATCGCCCCGCTTGCTGTAGATCTTCGGCGCACCTCCGGTCAGCCGGACCTGCTCGGCGGCGCAGATCACCGTGACGCGATAGGGCGAGCCGGTCAGCGCCTGACAATCCGTGCAATGGCAGATCGAGACCCGTTCGGGATCGATCTCGGCTTGATAGGTCACGGCGCCGCAATGGCATTGCCCGTCGATCTGCATCCGCGCTCTCCCAAGTCGGCGTTGCCCAATAAGGCTGCCGCCAAGAGGTCGTTTCGGGAGATGCGGCCCGCAAGGCATCCGGGAGACGGTGCGGTGCCCCGCTGGGACACTACTGGTATCCCAAAGCGGGATTGTTTGGGATACCAATTCGGGATACGTCAACAATGCTCCAAAAGCCTACTCCCAAACCGGCGGACCGCCATGTCTCAGATGCTCCAGATCCACGACCAGCTCCGGGAGATGATCCTCTCCCTCGACCTCGGCCCCGGCGAGCGGCTGACCGAGCGCTGGCTCGAGAGCCGGTTCGAGGGATCGCGCACGCCGATCCGCGCCGCGCTGGTGCGGCTCGAAGGCGAGGAACTGGTGCGCCGTGACGGTCGCAACTGGATCGTCGCACCGATCGACCTCGGTGAACTGGAGGCGCTGGCGGAGTTCAGGATCCCGCTGGAGACGACGGCGGTCCGCCTCGCCTGCGCGCGGGCGAGCGCGGCCGACATCGCCGGCGTCGAAGAGATGCTGGACGCCTGCCAGTCCGGCGCGCCGCGCGAGGAATGGCACCGGGTCGGCACCGACTTCCATGTCGAGATCGCTCGCCTCTCCGGCAACCCATTCTTCGTCAAGGCGATCGCGGGCGCCATGACACGGCTGTCGCGGGCGCGTTGGCTCGAAGTGTGGACCGAACCTTCGCGCGAGCAGGCCTGGCGTGAGCACCGGCGCATTCTCGGCTTCATCAAGGCCAACGATCCGGATTCGGCCGCACGCGAGGCCGCCGATCACATCACCGACACCCGCGATCGCCTGCTGCGTTCGCTGAACGAAGACCGCCGCGGCCTGCGGGCGCGCGGCTTCGCCGTGATCGGGCTGCGTTGAGATGAACATTCAAGTAACGGACCCGGAAATCGACCGCGAGGCGGCGCTCGACGCCGGCCCCTGGAAGCGCAACCTGATGGTCTGCGTGATCGGCTCCTTCACGACCATCGTCGGAATGACGCTGCTGCTGCCGTTCCTGCCGCTCTACGTCGAGCAGCTCGGCGTGTCAGACCACGCCGCCATCGTGCAATGGTCTGGTGTCGCTTACGGCGCAACCTTCTTCAGCGCGGCGCTGACGGCGCCGCTGTGGGGACGGCTCGCCGATCGCTACGGCCGCAAGCTGATGCTGATCCGGGCCAGCCTCGGCATGGCGATTGCGATGTCGCTGATCGGCATGGCGCATAACGTCTACGAGCTGGTCGGCTTGCGGCTGTTGACCG
>DASVOL010000634.1:0-4586 GCA_036383375.1 Bradyrhizobium sp.
GATCGCCGAGCGCGGCCGCTATCCGGCGATCAATGTGCTGAAATCGGTTTCCCGAACCATGCCGAAATCGGCCGATCCGGCCTATTTGCCCGTGATCCTGCGGGGACGCCGGGTGATGGCAACCTATGCCGACATGGAGGAACTGATCCGGCTCGGCGCCTACCGGGCCGGCTCGAGCGCCGAGGTGGATGAGGCGATCCAACTGCACGAGCCGCTGGAAGCTTTCCTGCGCCAGGCCAAGGACGAATCTGCAAGTCTGGGCGACGGTTACCGGCAATTGGCCGAAATCCTCGGTCCGTTGGAAACGGAACGCTAACTTTGTCGCGTCATGATCTCCAACCCATTTTGGAGACGCCGGCGGGGCCCCGACGGGAAGCCGGCCTTGTCCCGCGTCTGAAGGGACTTCTGGGGAGTATGAGTCGATGAAGTCACGTGAAACGCTGATCCGCCTGAAGAAATTTCAGGTCGATGAAAAGCGCCGTCGGGTTACCCAGATCGAGGGCATGATCGCGGACTTCCAGCGCATGTCCGTCGAGCTCGAGCGCGAGATCCAGACCGAGCAGGAGCGCGCCGGGATCAATGATCCCTCGCACTTCGCCTATCCGACCTACGCCAAGGCCGCGATCCAGCGCCGCGAAAACCTGACCCGTTCGGCCGACGAGCTGCGTGCCCAGCTCGACGACGCCAAGGCGCTGCTGTCGGAAGCCTTCGAGGAACTGAAGAAGGTCGAGCTGCTCGACGAGCGCGACCAGGCGCGCGAACGCGCGGAGGAGAGCGCCCGCGAGCAAGCCGACATGGATTCGATCGGCCTGATGCGGGCCCGTCTCGGCGTCATCGCCTGATCCCTCGCTCCCTCCGCTGACGATCTTTGAGAGCCCGGGCCGATCGCCCGGGCTTTTTGTTGGGCGCTGTCCACAAGGCGATCATCGGTCGGCCACTTGTTAGCCCCTTGGCGGATCGTGCTGTCCCAAAATATGCTACCACCGGTCCGGACCAGATGATGATCGGCAACGCGGTGGCAATGGGGCGATTGGGGGATGCAGGCTTGGAGGGCGCTGAATGCTGACGCCGGCTGAGCTCGTCTGGCTGATCGCCGCCGTCGCGAAGGGGGATCAGGCCGCCTTCGAGCGGCTGTACGCCGCGACCCGCTCGAAACTCTTTGGCGTCGTGCTCCGTATCTTGCGGCGTCAGGACCTCGCCGAGGAGGTCATTCAGGAGGCTTACGTCAAGATCTGGAACAGCGCCGGGCAGTTCAACCCGGCCCTGTCGTCCCCGATCACGTGGATGGCGTCGATCGCGCGCAACCGCGCCATTGATGTCGTGCGCAAGCGAGGCGAAACCTCGCTGGAAGATGAGCCAGCGGCGATGGAAGTCGCCGCCGACTCGCCCGATCCGCTGGCGCGGCGGGAAATGACGGAAGAGTTGAAGCGGTTGCTGGAGTGCGTCGGTCGTCTGGAGCCCGATCGTCAGAAGCTCGTGCTGCTCGCCTATTACAACGGCTGGAGCCGCGAGCAGCTCGCCGCAAAGTTCGAGACACCGGTCAATACGGTGAAGACCTGGCTGCGCCGCAGCCTGATGGATATCCGGGAGTGTCTTGGACTCTGATTGATGGCCTATAGCGAAGACCATATCGCGCTCGCCGCGGAATATGCGCTCGGTACGCTCGATGCCGACGAGCGCACGCAGGTCGAGACCATGATGGCCGTGGACACCGAGTTCGCCGCGCTCGTGCAGGCCTGGGAGTTCAGGCTCGGGCCGCTGAACCAGATGGTCGGCCTGGTCGAACCGCGCCCGGTGGTCTGGGAAAACATCAAGGCCGCGATCGGCCATGCCGGCGCGCCGCAGGCACCGCTGGTGCTGCCCGAGACGCCGGCCGCGACCGTGACCGTGCCGCCGGCGATAACCGACGATCCTGAATTCGGCTCGGCGTTCGATCCGGAGCCTGCTCAGCCATCAGAAATCCCACAGCCGGCCGAGATTCGGCGGCCACCGATCCAGCCACGTTTTGGCGTCAACGACAGCACCAACATGGTCGCGCTTGCGAGCCGCGTGAAGCGTTGGCGCGGCATCGCCTCAGCCGCGACCGCGATCGCGGCCGCGCTGTTGGTCACACTCGGCCTGCAGATCTACCGGCCCGACGCGCTGCCGAATGCGATCCGTCCGAAGCCGCGCATCCAGACCGTCGAAGTGAAGACGCCGGCGCCGGCGCTTGCGCCGTCGGCGCAATATGTCGCGCTGTTGCAGGGACAGAATGGCGGGCCGGCCTTCATCATGACCATCGACGGAGCGACCAAGAACTTCACCGTGCGCAAGGTCGGCGCGCCGTCCGAGCCCGGCAAGAGCTTCGAGCTCTGGCTGATCTCCGACAGACTGCCGCAGCCGCGCTCGCTCGGCGTGATCGGCGCCGATGATTTCACCGCGCGTCCGGTGCTGTCGGGCTACGACCCTGATGTGATCAACGGCGCCACCTACGCGGTGACGGTCGAGCAGGCCGGTGGTTCGCCGAACGGCCAGCCGACCTCGGCGCCGATCTTCACCGGCAAGTTGATCGAGACCGTGCCGGGCGCGTCGGGCTCGACGCCGCGATAGGCCAAGGCATACCGTTGTTCTCCGTCATGGCCGGGCTCGTCCCGGCCATCCACGTCTTTACCTGTGGCCGTAAGCGAAGACGTGGATGCCCGGGACGAGCCCGGGCATGACGATGATGGACGGGGATGTTCGCCCGCTCACCGGTGATGTGCACATCTACTTCTGACGAGTTCTCGCGCAAGCGCGTCAGCCACCCGCACAAAAAGAAAACGCCCGTGGGGAGCGGGCGTTTTCGGTAGTCAACTTGGGGGTAGTTGGGGGTCTTAAATATCCACGCAGCGACTTTGGGGGGCTGTAAAGAACACTACGTGAATTCGTGAAACTTTCCTGTTAGCGGACCAGCGTGGTGCTCGTGCTCGTGACCGCGACCGGCTTGCCGGCCTTCATGACACGTGCCGTCTGCGTGTAACCCTCGTCCGACGAATTGTGCGCGGTGATGCCGAAACCAGCGACCAGAATACCGGCGACCAAGGCCACGACCACAATCTTCAGGTGCGTCGTACGATCAGCGCTGTAGATCGAGTGGTTCATGGAAGTCTCCTGCCGCCTTCCTGCTCTCAGTAAATCTGTCGGTTTGGTCTGTTGCCCGGTTCAACGTCTCGTGCCCCACCAACGTAGGATTTGCCGATTCCGTTCCCTAGGGGTCATCACAAGAGCGTGATGAGACGTGATCGGGCGCGATCAAAAGCGGTCTCTGACATCCGAAATGTACATTAACTGGATGTAATATCAGTAGCTTGCATAGATACCGGATCATGTTACCCCAGATAGGGCCGTTCCGGACTGTTCCACATAAATCAGTTGCCTGTGGCGAGAAAGCACAGGCGAAAACGCAAATGATTTGCGACGGCTACAGCGTTTTTCGAGCCGGTTCGCTTGAAGGAAACGCGCCCAAACAGGAAGCTCTACACGCTGCCGACGGTCTTCAGCCGGGCCCGCGGATGGATCTCGGCTTGCGACAAAACGGTGGTCTGCGAGCGGAACCGTTCCACCAGCGAACGAACGAACGGCCGGATCGCGGCCGAGGTCACCAGCACCGGCGCCTCGCCTTCGCGCGCCGCCTGCTCGAAGGCGTTGCGCACGGCGGTCATGAATTCCGACAGCTTGGAGGGCTGCATCGCCAGGCTGCGATCGTCGCCTTGACCGACGATCGACTCGGCAAACGCCTGCTCCCAGCGCGCCGACAGCGCGATCAGCGGCAGATAGCCGTTCGGGGAGGTGTTCTGGGCGCAGATCTGGCGCGCCAGCCGGGCGCGGACATGCTCGACCATGGTGGCCGGATTGCGCGAGAACGCCAGCGCGTCGGCGATGCCCTCGAGGATGGTCGAGAGATCGCGGATTGAGATGCGCTCGGCGAGCAGCAATTGCAGCACGCGCTGGATGCCCGACACCGTGACCTGGCTCGGCACGATGTCCTTGATCAGCTCGCCCTGTTCCTTCGGCAGGTCCTTCAGCAGCTTCTGCACCTCGCCGTAGGACAGCAAGTCCGCCATGTTGGTCTTGAGCAGCTCGGTCAGGTGGGTCGACAGCACGGTCGCGGCGTCGACCACGGTGTAGCCCTTCAGCGCGGCCTCTTCCTTCAGGCCGGCATCGACCCAGGTCGCGGGCAGGCCGAAGGTCGGCTCGATGGTGTGGATGCCGGGCAGCTGCACCTGGTTGCCGGCGGGATCCATGACCATGAACTGACTCGGCCAGATCTTGCCGGTGCCGGCGTCGACTTCCTTGATCTTGATGGCGTAGCTGTTGGCTTCGAGCTGAACGTTGTCGAGGATGCGCACCGCCGGCATCACAAAGCCCATCTCGATCGCGAGCGAGCGGCGCAGCGCCTTGATCTGCTCGGTGAGGCGGTCGGTGCCGTCGGGGCCGTTGACCAGCGGCAGCAGTGCGTAGCCGAGCTCGATCTTGAGGTCGTCGATCTTCAGCGCAGCGGCGATCGGTTCTTCCGCGGCGGCAGCGGCGGCGGCCGCGGCTGCAGCCGGAGCGGCAGCGGCGGCGGC
>DASVOL010000635.1:0-7084 GCA_036383375.1 Bradyrhizobium sp.
CCATGTGCCGTCGCGCGCGTCTGCCTGCGCCATCGCGGCAAGGCCTGCGCGCAGATCGGCGACCGAGCGCGCGAGCGGCCCCTGCACCGACATCATCTGCGCCGTGATCGGGCGATCTGTTGTCGCCGACGGATTGAACGAGGGAATTCGTCCCGGCGTCGAACGCAGGCCGGCAACGCCGCAGGCATAGGCCGGATAGCGGATCGAGCCGCCGAAATCATTGCCATGCGCGATCGCGCCCATGCCGGAAGCTACCGCCGATGCCGCGCCGCCGCTGGAGCCGCCCGGCGTGAGGTGCCGGCTCCAGGGATTATGGGTCGCGCCGTGCAGATCGTTGTTGGTGAACCAGCGGTGCGAAAAGGCCGGCGTATTGGTGCGGCCGACAATGACCGCACCCGCCTTGCGAAAATTCGCGACCACCGGGCTGTCCTCGGTGGCGATCACGTCGCGGAAGGCAACGACACCATTGGTGGTGGCGTGGCCGCGCTGATCGACATTGACCTTGATGGTGACCGGCACGCCATGCAGGGCGCCGAGCTCGGCGCCGGATTTCACCGCTTCATCCGCAACATCCGCCGCGGCCAGCGCCTCATCGGCGAGCACCTCGACGATGGCGTTCAGCGCCGGATTGACCGCTGCGATCCGATAGAGGCTGGATTGCACGGCGTCCCGGCTCGAGATCGCGCGCGTCGCGATCGCCCGCGCCAGATCGACCGCCGACCAGCTCCACAATTCATTCTCGCGCCGCGTGACCATGTTGTTTCCTCCAACGCGTATGCAACAGTCAGCCGATGCGGTTCAGTCGAGCCGCAACGGCTGGTGAAAGACGGGCAAATCCATGCGCCGGTCTTCGGCGGGGACGACCACCGCTTCTGCGCTCAGCACGTGGTCGAGCATCACGCGACGGGCACGCGCGGCATTGCCGGAGCGGAACGCGGCCATCAGGCGCTTGTGAAACTCGATGTTCTCGCAGGTGAAGCTGGATGCGAATTCCTGCACGCCGAGCTTGCCGATCAAATGCCGGATCGCCTCGTTGACGAAGCGGGCGACCAGGCCGAGCAGCGGATTGGGACAGGCCTCGATCAGGATGTCGTGGAAGTCGATCTCGGCGTGACGATGATGCTCCCAGTCCGCGATGCCGCCGGGATGATGCTCCTGTACCGCGATCGCCTTGTCGAGCGCCGCGAAATGCGCCGCCGTGAGGTGGCCGACCACGCTGAAGGCCAGCTCCGGCTCGATCAGGCGGCGGATCTGGTAGATCTGCGCCGTCGAGATCGACTGGAAATAGAAGTAGTTGCTGAGCAGGCCGACGATCCGGTTGATCGACACCGGCGCCACCCGCGCGCCGCCGCCGGGACCGGTGCTGTTCTGCACCAGCCCCTGCACCTCCAGGGATTTGAGCGCCTCGCGGATGGTCGAGCGGCTGCAGCCGAACATCTCGATCAGCTCGACCTCCTGCGGCAGCCGGTCGTTCGGCTGCAAACCGGCCTGGAAGATGTGGCTGCGGATCAGGTCGGCGACCGCGTCCGAGCGCTTGCGCTTGATCGAAGCGCGCCCCGACGGGTCCAGGGAGGGTAGAGCCGATTTATCCATTTTATGATCATAAATAGGTTTGAGACGGCTTGGCAAGCCCTGGTGACCCCAACCGGGACGGTCTTGAAGCCGGCTATTGGTTCGGCGTGTGGCGCATCCGGCGGCAGGATCCGTCAATGAACCGTGCGAGCGCCTCGAAATTGGCGAGCAGCCCTTCAGCCAGTTCTCGATCAGCCGATCCGGGGACAAACGATTCCGTCAGATGCCTTTGACGATCTGCCCAAGCCCGGCACGTTGCGGCCTTGGCTTCGGCAAACGCAATTTGCTCGCTTCGGCGGACGAGCCTGTCCTCTTGCTCAAGCGACCGCCTGTTGGGGATTGATCTCGTGTTGACTGGAACGCCCGGACGCTTGGGCAGACCCAGGTCGTGATCCGTGTTTGCGCGCGCGATGGCGTCATTCATGTATGTGCCTCCCGCCAGTCGCAGTGCTGGTCGGCGCAGTTTAGCTTCAGGACTCAAGAACTGCTCGATCTCTGTCAGGAGGTCACGAAGCTCACCGGTCGAAAACCCCTGCAGGGCATCGTCGACCTGGCTTCGGGTGCTTTCAGGATAGACGGCATTGTCTTCGGCCATTGGCATGCAGCAAGATCGAAATAAGCCTGTCAGGCAGGCACCATGCATTCCTATCAAAAAGGTAACGGCAGCCGTTGCGCGGCGCTCAGTCCAAATCGGACGGTGCCCACGCGGACAATGTTTTTTGTCATCGCGCGCGTTCGCGAATCGAATGGCACTCAAAATAGGTTAGGGACGAAACAGCGCCAAGTGCACTCTGTGCCAGCCGCGCTCTGCGCCAGCCATCGGCCAAATCTTGGTTGCCGCATCCTTAAAGCCAGAACAGGCCGTTGCAAAAATCAAAGCAGGACGCTGCGGATGCGGCCGGCATCGGAGACGCAGCATGTGAGCGAAGCAAGCGACGGAGAATCCGGCTCGCTCAGTTCGTTCCGCGCTGCGCCTCGAGGCTGCGGCTGTAGCGCGACATCGCAAAGCAGAACACGAAATAGATCACCCCGACGAAGACGTAGACCTCGACGCTGAACGACTGCCAGGCCGGATCGACGATCGCGGTCTTCGCGGTCGTCAAGAGATCGAAGATGCCGATGATCAGCACCAGGCTGGTATCCTTGAAGAAGGCGATGAAGGTGTTGACCAGCGGCGGGATCACGTGGCGGATCGCCTGCGGCAGCACGATCAGCGCATTCTTCTCCCAGTAGGACAGGCCGAGCGCGTCAGCGGCCTCATACTGTCCGCGCGGCACCGCCTGCAGCCCGCCGCGCACCACTTCCGCGAGATAAGCGCCGGCGTAGAGGATGAAGGCGATCTGCGCGCGCAGCAATTTGTCGATGTTGACGCCGTCGGGCATGAACAGCGGGAACATCACGCTCGCCATGAACAACAGGCTGATCAGCGGCACGCCGCGGATCAATTCGACATAGAGCACGCAGAGCGAGCGGATCGCCGGCAGTTTTGAACGACGGCCGAGCGCCACCAAAATTCCGAGCGGGAAACCGAAGGCGAGCCCGAAGGTCGCGAGGATCAGGGTCACCGGCAGCCCGCCCCAGCGGTCCTGCGTGACAAAGCTGAGGCCGAGGAAGCCGCCCCACATCAAACAGCCGATCACGATCAAGGCCGCGGCCCAAAGCAGGAACAGCTCCTTGCGCCAGAAGCTGCGGCGGCTCGACACCGCGAACAACGCGATGAAAATCAGGACCGCGAGCGCCGGCCGCCACTGCTCGTCGAACGGATAGGTGCCGAACAGGATAAATCGGTACTTCTCGGGGACGACCGCCCAGCAGGCACCGGCGCCGCGCAGCGCGCGGCAGGCGCTGGTGTCGTTGCCGGAGACGGTCCAGATCGCGTTGGCAATGCCCCATTGCCATAGGCCGATGAACGCCTTGCCGAGCACGAACAGCATCAACAGCGTCATGATGCTGGACGGGATCGATGCGAACAGATTGGCGCGCAGCCACGCGGTGAACTGGCCGCCGAGCGCCCGTGGTGCGGGCCGCGGCCCGATCGGCAGAGGATCCTGCGGAAGGTGTGCGACCGAGCTCATCTCAGCGCTCCACCAGCGCGATCCGCGCATTGTACCAGTTCATGAACAGGCTGATGCCGAGGCTGATGGTGAGGAACACCATCATGATCAGCGCGATCGACTCGATCGCCTGCCCGGTCTGGTTCAGCGTGGTGTTGGCGATCGAGACGATGTCCTGGTAGCCGACCGCGACCGCAAGCGAGGAATTCTTGGTCAGGTTCAGGTACTGGCTGGTCATCGGCGGGATGATGACGCGCAGCGCCTGCGGCAGCACGATGTGCTGCAGGACGAAGCCGCGCTTCAGCCCGAGCGCCTTGGCGGCCTCCGACTGGCCGCGCGGCACCGCCTGGATGCCGCTGCGCACGATCTCGGCGATGAACGCCGACGTATAGGTGACGAGCGCGATCAGCAGCGCGAAATATTCCGGCGCCAGGGTCAGCCCGCCGACGAAATTGAACCCGCGCAGCTCCGGCAGCATGATGCTCCAGCTCGCACCCAGCAGCCACGACACCAGCGCGGGCAGCGCGACCACGAGGCCGAGCCCGTAAGGCCAGGCCGGCCGCGCTCTGCCATCGAGCATCTGCTGAGCGACCAGGCGGCGCCTGACGAGATGGAGCGCGATGAGGCCCGCAACCAGCGCCAGGATCGTCCACCAATTCGCCTCATGCAGCGGGACCGACGGCAATATGAGCCCGCGATTGGAGAGGAACACGCCCTCGACCGGCCTCCACGCCTGGCGCGCCGCCGGCAGGCCCTGCATCAGCACGTACCAGAACAGCAGCTGCAGCAGCAGCGGCAGGTCACGCAGCACCTCGACATAGACGGCGGCAAGCCGCGCCAGCAGCCAGTTCGACGACAGCCGCGCGATGCCGACCAGCGTGCCGATCACGGTCGCCAGCACGATGCCGATGACGGCGACGCGCAGCGTGTTGACGATGCCGACGATGAAGGCGCGCAGGTATGTGTTCTTCGGCGAGTAATCGATCCAGGAATCCGCGATCGGCATGCCGGCTTCGCGGCCGAGGAAGGCAAAACCGGTCGAGATGCGCCGCACCGAGAGATTATGGACCGCGTTCGACCACAGCCATGCAACGACGGCGACCGCGATGGCGACCACCAGGACCTGCCAGAACAGGCCGGCGACGCGGGGATCGCCGAGCGATAGCCGCCAGGACCGCGAGGGAGGGCGTTTCGGCGTCGGTGTCGTCACAGCACAAGGATCCCGGTGAGAAGCGATCTTCTGCCATGCGCAAGAGCGTATTCGGGGCTGCGCACTTCATATGTTGCACCAAATTGATATTCGTGCAACATATGTTTCATGGCCCAGGCTCAGCCGAAACCATCGCCCCTGAACGAATTGTGCAGCGCATTGCCGTCGCTGCCGATGCGTTTGCAGGAGGTCGGGCGTTTTGTCGCAGCCAATGATTACGACGCCACCACCCGCTCGATGCGCGATCTCGCCTCGGTCGCCGGCGCCGATCCTGCATCCTTCACCCGTCTTGCCAAGGCGCTCGGCTATTCCGGTTGGGACGAATTGCGCGCTGCGCTCACCGAGGCGCGACGGCCGGCGCAGGGCTCGCCCTTTTCCGGACGCGCCAAGGGCCGCCGCGCCGGGCCGAATGCCGATGTCAAACTGGTGCACGACAAGATCGAAGCTGAAGCCGCGGGGCTGGCGCGGATTTCCGCGAGCGCGATCGCCGACGCCGCGCGTGCGCTGCACGCCGCTGACAGGATCTGGATCACCGGCTTTCGCAGCTGTCGCAGCGTTGCGGAACTGCTGACCTACCAGCTTCGCCTGTTCCGCCCCGATGCCGTGCAGCTGGTCGGCGGTTCCGGCCCGTTCGATCTCGACCATGGCGCCTTCCGCGCCGATGACGCAGTGGTCGTGATCGGCTTTGCGCCCTACACCCTGGTCAGCGTCGAGACGGCGCGTGCAGCGCATCAGGCGCACGCCACGCTGATCGCGATCGCCGACACGATCAGCGCGCCGATGGCCGAGGGCGCCGATCATCTCCTGCTGTTCGAGGCCGCCTCCTCGCCCGGCTTCTTCCCGAGCCTCACCGGCGCGATCGCGGTCGCCCAGTCGCTGGCCGCCGTCGCCTTCACGCTGGGTGGTGCGAGCGCCAAGCGCAGGCTGGAGCAGACCGAAGGCCGGCTTGCCGAGACGTCGCAATATTTTGTCGAGAAAGGATAAGTATCATGGCCGCCAACAAGAGCCGCGTGATGCATCGCAGCCTGCGCGAAACCCCGCCGAAAGCAATCGGCGGTGACGGCGTCTGGCTGATCGCGGAGGACGGCCACCGCGTTCTCGATTCCTCCGGCGGCGCCGCGGTGTCCTGTCTCGGCCATCAGCATCCGCGCATCCTGGCCGCGATCGCCAAACAGGCTTCCAAGCTTGCCTATGCGCACACCGGCTTCTTCTCGTCGGAGCCCGCGGAAGAGCTCGCCGAGCGGCTGGTCGGCCACGAGCCCGGCGGCCTCGGCTATGTCTATTTCGTCAGCGGCGGCTCTGAGGCGATCGAGGCCTCGATCAAGCTGGCACGGCAATATTTCATCGAACGCGGCGAGCCGCAGCGCGCCCGCTTCATCGCGCGCCGCCAGAGCTATCACGGCAACACGCTCGGCGCATTGTCGGCCGGCGGCAATGCCTGGCGCCGCGAGCCCTATGCGCCGCTGCTGTCGCCCTCGTTCAGCCACGTCACGCCCGCTTTTGCCTATCACGAGAAGCGCGACGATGAATCGGAGGCCGCGTTCGTCGCGCGGCTCGCCGCCGAACTCGAAGCCGAATTCCAGCGGCTCGGCCCCGACAACGTTGCCGCCTTCATCGCCGAGCCCGTGGTCGGCGCCACCGCCGGCTGCGTGCCGGCGCCGGAAGGCTACTTCAAGGCGGTGCGCGAGATCTGCAACCGCCACGGCGCGCTCCTGATCCTCGACGAGGTGATGTGCGGCATGGGCCGCACCGGCACGCTGCATGCGTGGGAGCAGGAAGGCATCGCGCCGGACATCCAGGCCGTCGCCAAGGGGCTCGGCGGCGGCTATCAGCCGATCGGCGCGATGCTCGCAAGCAGCAGCATCGTCGACACCGTACGCAGCGGCTCCGGCGCGTTCCAGCACGGCCACACCTATCTGGCGCATCCGCTCGCCTGCGCCGCCGCGCTCGAGGTGCAGAAGGTGATCAGCGAGGAAAAGCTGCTCGACCAGGTCAAGGAGCGCGGTCGCCAGCTCGAGCAGCGGCTCGTCGAGCGCTTCGGCAATCACCGCCATGTCGGCGACATCAGGGGCCGCGGCCTGTTCTGGGGCATCGAGCTGGTCGCCGACCGCGGCACGCGGCAGCCATTCGACCCCAAGCTGAAGCTGCATCAGCGGATCAAGTCCACGGCGTTTGCCGGCGGGCTCGGCTGCTATCCCTCGGGCGGCACCGCCGACGGCCAGCACGGCGACCATGTGCTGCTCGCCCC
>DASVOL010000636.1:0-2806 GCA_036383375.1 Bradyrhizobium sp.
CGCACCGGCGGCGCCACGCGGCCGCGGCCCCATGGCGTGCCGTCGGCCCGGCGCAGCGTGATCTGTTCGTCCGCGGCCCGTGTCGCGCGATCGTCCAGTTGGATCAGGCGCGACAGGTCGATGCCGTCGTCGATCATCGCATCCGTCAGGCCGAATACGCCGCGCGCGGTGCGGCAGGCGCCGACGACGCGGCGGTCGTCATCATAGGCGAGCATGCCGTGGCCGTCGCCGGGCAGTGTCGCGATCCAGGACGCGCGGTAGCGCCGGCGGAAGAACGACTGCTCGATCCGCCGCGTCGCTTCCGCGGTGACGGCGAGCGCCAGTTCATGCGCGCTGCGGCCGAGATCGCTGCGGCAGGAGGAGATGTTGACGGCGCCGGCAAGCCGGCCGGCATGATCGAACAGCGGCGACACCGCGCAGGTGAACATGTGCCACTGCTCGCGGAAATGCTCGTCGCCGTGCACGATGATCGGCCGCTGCTCGGCGAGCGCGGTGCCGAGCCCGTTGGTGCCCTCGAAAGTCTCGGCGAAGTTCGAGCCGGTGTAGATCTTCCATTCCAGGAACATCCGCGCGTAGTCGCCCCCGGGCAGCCGGCTCACCAGCATCGTGGCGTTGGGATCGGCGAGGTTGACGCAGTAGCCGGCGTCGTGGAGCACGCGGGCAAGGTCCTCGAGTTCCGGGATCGCGACCTGGATCAAATCTTCCATCGGCTCGGCGATATGCCGGACCTCGGCTTCGGTCAGGGTCTGCGGCGGTCCGCGCCGGGCCGGATCGAGGTTGTGATTGACCACGCAGCGCCGCCAGGACGCGGCGATCCGCGCCTCGGTGTCGACGCCGGCCACCTGATTGGCCGCCGATAAAACGCGGGCGACGTGATTTGAGGCCGAAAGATTGGCCATCCAAAGGTCTCCACCCCTCATTTTCCGCGAAGTCTGGCAGCCCACGGCCGAATGTCAATTGGCCGACGGGGTCGCGGGGAGGAGACCTTGGAGGGATCGCAGCGGTGGATGCGGGCTCAGTCCGCAGGCCGCGCCTCGGGAAATTTCCAGCTGCCGTCGAGTACATCGGGCCGCGGTTGAAACAGCCGCACGGTGTAATTCCACCCCTGCGTGATCGGCAGGCAGTTGGCGACCTTGCCGTCGCAGCCACCGAACTGAATGGTGATCGCGCCGTCGGCGGCCTTCCTGGCGGTCACGCTGTTCACCGCGTAGCTGCCCGCCGGGTTCGGCTGCAGATAGCCCTCACTGTTGTAGACCGTGAGCGACCAGAAACCGTCGACGGGAACATTCTTCACCGTCAACGTGTGGACGGTGCTGCCGTCGTTGCGCGCCGGGGTGATCGGGAGATACAGCGCGTCCTTCTCGGGATTGCCGCCCCACAGCATGGCGCTGCCGATCAAATGCTTCACCGGATCGACCTGGTGCGCATCGGCGCCGAACATCCGCCGCGTGTCGGAGACCGTGGTGCCGAGCTGTAGCAGCGCTGCCTTCACCTTGTTGAGGCTGCCCTCATCCCAGTTCGGAACCTCGAACGCGCCGGGGCGCTGCTGGTTCGACGTGATCGCGTCCTGCAGCGCGTGGACCTGCCGGATCTCCTCGCTGTCGGAGAAATCGACCAGGAAGCGGACCACAGCAATGGCGTAGCGGGTGCCGATCATCTCGCGCGTCAGGGTGTGGCTGCCTGCGCCGTAATAGACAGCCGTGGTGTATTGATCCTCATTGACGATTTGCATCGCCATGAAGCGCTTCGCGCCCTCCGGCAGCGTGATCGTCACCGGCCCTGCATCGAGATCGAAGATCGCGAACGAGTACAGCGTGTCGCGGTTGGGGCGAACGATGCCTTGCTGCACCGGAGGCGCAAGCTCGCGGCCATGACGGAATTTTCCGAACCCGCCGGCTTTGACCACGCCCGCGAAATAGACGTCGGTCTGTGCCCGCGCGTAGTTCGCGACGGTGACGGGTTGCGGCGGTGACGCCGGTGTCTGCGCCGATGCGGCGGAACTTGCGAGCGCGAATGTCATGGCGGTCAGGATGCTCGTTTTCATAGGCTCTCCGGAGGTGAGGTCCCTCATGGCTGGAGAGGTAGGCCAGCCAAATATGAAAATGAATGCCTAGGATTGGCAACATACCTTCCAGATATGATAGGTTGATCGCATGGATCTCAACGCGGTCAGGATGTTCGTCGCGGTCGTTCAGGCCGGCAGCCTCTCGGCCGGAGCCGCCCGGCTCGATATTCCGCTGCCGACACTGAGCCGACGGATCCGGGATCTCGAACGGCAGCTGAAAGTGCAGCTGCTGGAGCGATCGGCGCGCGGCGCGAAGCTGACGGATGCCGGCGCGCGGCTGCACGAGCGCGCCGTCCAGGGCATCGAGCAGCTGCTGGAAGCCGAGCAGGTCGTCGTCAACGACCAGATGCAGTTGAAGGGACGGTTGCGGCTGTCGCTGCCGCAGACATTCGAGCCGTGGTGGGAGCTGCTGGCCGCGTTCCAGCAGCGCTATCCGGACATCCAGGTTCACCTCTACTCGACCGAGCGTCGCGTCGACCTGGTCGAGGATGGTATCGACGTTGCCCTTCGGGTCGGCGCGATCGTTCACGAGGCGATGGTGGCGCGCCGGGTGCTGTCGTTCCGCAACGTGCTCGTCGCCAGTCCGCGTTTGGTCAAGCGCTTCGGCATGCCGAAGCATCCGGACGCGCTACGTCACCTGCCGTGCGGGGTATGGGCATCGCGGGTCGATACCCCTGTGCGATGGGAGCTGGGCGGGCATGTGGTCGAGCCCAACGCAGTGCTGTCCACCAACGACTATCA
>DASVOL010000637.1:0-5878 GCA_036383375.1 Bradyrhizobium sp.
CAGGCATCGGGACGGATCAGCAGCGACGGGCCGGCGCGCCTTGGCACGCATCGGACGAACATGTCCCAGCGCGCTGCGATTGCTGACGCAGCTCCATCAGTTGCGTCGACCAGCACGGCCCTGCCGTCCTCCATCTGATCGTACAGCGTGGTCTTCACGTCGCCGTCGCCGAGCACGAAGTTGCCGGAGAGCCTGCCGACCGATGGATGATCGTTGCCGAGGTCGTACCGGATCCTGATGCCGCTGATCATTTCGCCGAAGTAGCGCGTGCCCTCGTCGCCGCTCATCAGATCGGCGACGATGTCGCGCAGGGCGTCCGTCATGACGTCCGGCCGCATCAATGCGACCTGGGCGCGGGTGTTGGCGAGCACCTTGGCCGCGATCGGATGCCGCTCTGCCGTGTAGCTGTCGAGCAGGCTTTCCGGCATGCGATCGCAGACGACTGCTGCGAGCTTCCAGCCAAGATTGACCGCATCGAGCAGGCCGAGATTGAGGCCTTGCCCGCCGAACGGCGAATGCACATGCGCGGCGTCGCCCGCCAGCAGCACGCGGCCCCTGCGATAGCTATCGGCCTGCCGCGCATTGTCGGTGAAGCGGGTCGCGGTCTTGACGGCGGTAACGCGAATGTCGGCGCCGCTGATCCGGCGCAACGTTGTCTCGATCTCCTCGCGCGTCACGGGCGCGCTGCGATCGGCCGGCGGTCCGTCGAACTCGGCCATGAACACCCGGCCGGGGATCGGTCCATAGGCCATCATGCCGACGGGTGTCCGCCGCCAGCCGACGGGCAGAAGGCGATCCGGATAATCGAGGTCGACGATGGCCTGGTGTCCGGTGAGCGTCGGTTCGGTGCCGGGGAAGTCGAAGCCCGCGCGCTTGCGCACGGCGCTGCGTCCGCCGTCGCAGCCGACGAGATAGGCAGAGCGCAGCTCGACATCGCCGGAGGCATCCCTTGCCCTGGTCAGGACGCCGTCTCCGGTATCCTCGAAATCGATCAGTTCGCAGCCGCGCCGAACCGCGATGCCGAGTGCGTGGGCGCGCTCGCCGAGCATTGTCTCCAGGGCTTGCTGGTTGACGCCGCGCAACCGTCGGTGCGGCTCGCGCTGACGCGTCTGGTCGATCCCGAAGATGCCGGAGAAGTGACCGCCGAATTTCTTGAACGGCAGTTCGGTCGCGGCGTCCGCGCTCTTCATGAGCCTGGACATGCCCTCCGCCATGGTGCGTTCGACGGCATCCATCGCCTCAGTGAGGCCGCGGCGCTCCAGCGCCTCGCCGGCGAGGGCGCCGATCGCGCCGGCCTTGATGGTCTGGTCGGGCTCCGCCAGCCGCTCGATCACGACCACGTCGGCGCCGCCCAGGGTCAGTTCGATCGCCAGCAGCAATCCGGTCGGTCCAGCGCCGACCACCACCACATCCGTTCGTTCACGCGTCACTCAGTCACCGTAAATTTGTACTCAGTATAATATTTAGTATGGTACAAATTCTTGCATGTCAAATCAGAGCGGATTGCGGGAGCGGAAGAAGGAGGCGACGCGCCAAGCGATCTCGAATGTCGCCACCGAGCTGTTCGTGGCGCGCGGCTTCGACAATGTTTCGGTTGCCGAGATTGCGGAGGCCGCCGAGGTCTCCCGGATGACGGTGTTCAATTACTTCCCGCGCAAGGAAGATCTGTTCTTCGACCGTGAGGAGGAGAGCCGCCAGCTTCTGAAGGCCGCGTTTGCCGAGCGGCCGTTCGGCGAAGCGCCGCTGATGACGCTGCGCAAGCTGGTGCAGAGCCTGGCGGATCGGGCGCATCCGTTCGCGAAATTCACCGATGCGACGGCAAAATTCTGGCGCACCGTCGCCGAAAGTCCGGCGCTCTCGGCGCGGGCGCGCGAGATGCGTGACGAGTTGATCGATGATCTTGCAACCGTGCTGGCGGGAGCCATCAAGCGGCCGCTCGCCGATGCCGACGCCCGGCTCGCCGCGTCGATGGTGGTGACGGCCGTGACCGTCGCCTATGCGGAGGGGCTTCGCGAGCACAAGGCGCGCCGATCGGCGGCCTCGACGCGCGAGGCCTTCCTGCAGATCATGGAGCGCAGCTTTTCGGGGATCGCGATCATGCTGAAGGGGACGCCCTACGCGTGATTCCCGCCGGGGCCGCATGCGACAAAGCCATTGTTCTGCCGTAGCCGGGGCAGGTACTCTCCGGCGCGCGTGCGGAAGACACGCATCGAACAAAGAGAGGAAACCCATGGAACTCGGATACTTCGCGATGCCGTCGCATCCGCCGGAGTGCGGACTGAAAGAGGGCCACGATTGGGACCTGCAGGTGCTGCGCTGGCTGGACGAACTCGGCTATCAGGAAGCCTGGATCGGCGAGCACCACACCGCGCCCTGGGAGCCGCATCCGTCGCCTGATCTGTTGATCGCGCAGGCTCTGCTGCAGACCAAGAACATCCGCATCGGGCCCGGCGGCTTCCTCCTGCCGTATCATCATCCGGCCGAACTGGCGAACCGGGTTGCAATGCTCGATCATCTCTCGAACGGGCGGCTCAACTTCGGCGTCGCGGCCTCGGGCCTGCCGAGCGACTGGGCCATGTTCAACGTCGACGGCATGTCCGGCCAGAACCGCGATATGACCCGCGAGGCGCTCGAGATCATCCTGAAGATGTGGACCGAGCCGGCTCCGTGGACCCACAAGGGCAAGTTCTGGACGGTGACCAAGCCGGACACGATGTTCGATTTCCTCAAGCCGCACATCAAGCCACAGCAAGCGCCGCATCCGCCGATCGGCGTCGCCGGCCTGTCGAAGAATTCGGACACGCTCAAGCTCGCCGGCGAGCGCGGCTTCATCCCGATGAGCCTGAACCTCAACCCGGCCTATGTCGGCAGCCACTGGGACTCGGTGGAAGCCGGCGCCGCCAAGACCGGCCGCAAGCCGAGCCGCAAGGATTGGCGGATGGTCCGCGAGGTGTTCGTCGCCGACACCGACGCGGAGGCATGGAGGCTCTCGACCGGCGACATGATGGGCCGGATGATGGGCGAGTACTTCCTGCCGCTGCTCGGCCACTTTGGTTTCAAGGATTATCTGAAGGCCTCGCCCGATGTGCCCGATAGCGACGTCACGGTCGAGTATTGCGCCCGCAACAACTGGATCGTCGGCTCGCCCGCGACCGTTACCGAGAAGATCGAGAAGATCTACCAGGAGGTCGGCGGCTTCGGCGTGCTGCTGGTGTTCGGCTTCGACTACAAGCACAAGCCCGATGCCTGGCACAATTCGCTGCGTCTGCTGAAGCAGGAGGTCTTGCCGAAGCTGAAGCATCTCGACGCTTCGGTCGGCCGCGCGGCGTAGCTTTGAGGGTAAGGAAAGGCGCAGGGCAGTGACGCTGCCCCGCGTTTTTATTCTTTGTCGCCTAACCGCAATAGCCTGACGCGGGCTGCGCCGCATCACAGCAGCTTCACCGTGACCTTCGCCTTGCCCTTGTGATCGCCGTAGAACCATTTGTAGATCCAGGGCAGGCCGATAACGGCTTGGTTGACGTAGAGGAAGACCTCGCCGCTGCGATCGGCGGTGAACCTCGCCTTGTAGACCTGCGGATCGGTGTTCGGCACCGGCAGCGGATCGAGGAAATACTCGTCGACGCCGGTCTCGCCAACCCGTGCGATCAGCCTGAACCATGGCCGGAACAGGATGCGCCGCAGGAAGATCGTGGCGTATCCGCGCCAGCGCATCGATGGCTCGATCGTCGAGGTCCGGTATCCGATCGGCGTGACCGCGCGTCCGGCGTCTTCCCATGGCTCCGACATGGTGATCGCGATCTCGTAACTGAAGCCGGTGCGGACCTTGAGCCCGGTCGGCGCACAGATCGCGCTGGTGTCGAAATCGGCCGCATCCTGCGGGATGCCCTTGTCGACGGCGACGAGCTTGTCGGCTGTGCTCCCCTTGCAGAAGGCGCCCATCGAGTCCGCGGCATTGAACAGGAAATGGCTGAGCAATGTCGCGCTGAACCAGACCAGCAAGGCTGTCAGTGCAAACGGAACTACATGCCGCTTCCCGACATTGAGGATCCACTGATAGATCGTGCTGGTGCGCAATCGATAGATCGCATTGTGCATGAACCCGGAGAGCGGCGTCGGGTTCGCGCGGTCACGCCAGACGATTCGCATCCTGTCGCTGATCGTTGCGCTGAGCGAATTGCCCACAGCCATCAGCACGAAAACGCCAATGATGCCGCCGGCGAACCATTCCGGGTTGCCGGCATACCAGTCGGTCCACCAATGAAGCGAAGCGGGCAGGAACGATTCGATGAAGCGTACCAGCTCCGAGATCATCCTGAACCAGGAGCTGAATTCGTGCTCCTTGTGCTGGTTATGGAATAGCCAGAACGCCGCCAGATGCAGCGACGCCGCCAGCGTGGCGAAGTAGGCGATCCGCCGCATCCAGACGAAATTCCACAGCTTCTCCTGCGCGGCATAGCGCGCCGGCGCACCGACAGGCGTTTCAAACGTCGTGGAGCCCAGCGGTGTGACCTGGCCGCTGCGCGAGACCACCACATAGTCTGGCGGAAGCCCGATCGGGGCATAGGCATTGGCGCCGCTGTCGATCCGCTCGAACACGCTTTCGTGGACCTTCGGCATCGGCACGCTGACGCCGGCATAGGGATCGTTGCAGAGGTCGGCGACCTTGCGGGGACCATATCGGTAATAGGCGCCAAGGCCGGCCCGCGAATCGTAGAGGCGGCCGTCCTTGTCCTCGGAAGACCTGATCGCCTTGATCGCATCGGGATCGGCGATCGGCGCACTCTTGAACACGAGCCCGTGCTTGACGGCTTCGTCGACCAGCCAGGCCAGCGGCACGAAGGCGACGGCATCGTCCGGGTAGCCGCCGCCGACATTGGCATGCATGCCGACGAACCACACCTGGACGAGGCGTTCGCCGTCGATCGTTGCTGGCATGGCCAGTGCGGGCTGTCCCGGCTCTTGCTCCGTCCAGAGCACCGGATGAAACGTCGTGCGCTCGTCGTCGAGCGCCAGAGCGTGCCGTGCCCACTTGACCTTCGGACTGAGAATCCGGTTCGGCAGCTCAAGCGGCCACACCCAGTTCGAGATGCCGCGTGTCATCTCGTCGATCGGCAGGCCATAGGCCGCGACGGTGTCCCAGATGCCGATGAACTCGATCGCAGGCACGGGCTTCCGTACGATCTCGGCATAAGGCCTGTTGCGCTGAAGGCGGTCCAGCACCGGCACGAACACGTAGTCGCGCAGCGCGCGGAACAGCACCTCGATACGCCAGATCGAGTGGTAGCCCGCGGCGCGATACGCACGATAGGCCTTCACCGCGCCGTCGTGCAGTTCGGCCTCGGTGTCGGCGACGATCAGGCCCTGATCGAGGATCAGTGCTGCGAGCGTGCGCACGGTGAACGCGCCGCGGCTGAATCCGAACAGGTAGATCTGCGAATCGTTCTCGTGGTCGTAGTTGCGGCAGATGAATTTGTAGGCATCCAGGATATTTCGCTTGAGACCGTAGCCGAAGGCGCCGCCGAGCAGCGCCAGCGGAACGAACGACGAGGTGCCGACGCCGTCATCATACTTGGCGGCCTGCGCGTTATCCTGCAGATCCAGCGACTGGAATATCCGCCAGACATTGGTGCGCCAGACGCTGGAGGCGGCGTTGCCGGTGCCGTCGGACAGGATAATGATCTTGGGGCTCGGCATTGAAAGACGCTCGCTGAAATGGACGAAGCGGATGGCGCAGCGTAGTGGTAGCGGATTCGATTGCTACCTTGGATCGACATTTAGTCATTCTGTGCCACGACAGATGTGAACTGACGCACAAAAAGCGTCACGAGGTCGCGGCCATTTGAGACGAGACGGCTTTCGCGCTGCTGCGAAAAGGCCT
>DASVOL010000638.1:0-4945 GCA_036383375.1 Bradyrhizobium sp.
TCGGCACGCCCGGCCTCGAAGTGCAGCAGATGCTGACGCGGGTCCGCGCCGAAGTCGTCGCCGCGACCAAGGGCAAGCAGGTGCCGTGGTCGAACTCCTCGCTGCTCGGCGAGGTCTATCTGGCGGAGCAGTGAAGAGGCCCCCTCGCCCGTCATTGCGAGGAGCAAAGCGACGAAGCAATCCATTCTGTCCTCGCGGGGACGTGGATTGCTTCGCTTCGCTCGCAATGACGAAACAGCTAAGCCTACTTCCCCCACACCTCGTTCGCGACCTCGACCGCGAGCCGCAGCTTGGCCCACTGCTCTTCCTCGGAGAGGATGTTGCCCTCCTCGGTCGAAGCAAAGCCGCATTGCGGCGACACCGCGAGCTGCTCGATCGGAGCGAACTTCGATGCCTCCTCCAGCCGCCGCTTGATGTCGTCCTTCTTCTCGAGCTCGCCGAACTTCGAGGTGATGACGCCGACCACCACGACCTTGTTGCCCTTCGGCAGGAAGCGGAGCGGCTCGAAGCCGCCGGCCCGATCGGAATCATATTCGAGGAAATAGCCGTCGTAATTGGTGCCGGCCAGCATGGTCTCGGCGACCGGCTCGTAGCCACCGGAGGAAATCCAGGTCGAGCGGAAATTGCCGCGGCAGACATGCGTCGTGATCACCATGTCGGACGGACGATCGGCGATCGCGTAGTTGATGACGCGCGCATAGATCTCCTGCAGGCCATCGGGATCGTCGCCGCGGTCGCGCGACTTCTGCAACTCCTCCTGCGAGCACAGATAGGCCCACACCGTGTCGTCGAATTGCAAATAACGGCAACCGGCGTCGTAGAACGCCTTCACCGCCTTGCGATAGGTCTTGCCGAGGTCCTGATAGAACTCCTCAAGGTCCGGATAGACCTCCTTCGAGATCAGCTTGCGGCCGCCGCGGAAGTGCAGCACCGCCGGCGATGGGATCGTCATCTTCGGCGTGACATGCGCCTGGTCGGCGTACTTCTTCAGGAACCTGAAGTGATCGAGCATCGGGTGATGATCGGAGAAATCCAGCTTGTCGATCACCCGGATGGCGTCGTGCCGGGTCTGCACGCCCGCGAACTGGATGCCCATGTCGGGATGGAACAGCTCGCAGCCGGTCAGATGGCTGAGGAAATCGAAGTGCCACCAGGAGCGGCGGAACTCACCGTCGGTCGCGAGCTTGAGGCCGACCGAGGCCTGCTTGTGCACGACCTTCTCGATCTCCATGTCCTCGATCTTGCGCAGCTCGTCGGCCGAGATCTCGCCCTTCTCCAGCCTGGCGCGCGCTTCCTTGATCTTCGGCGGACGCAACAGGCTGCCGACCTCGTCGGCGCGGAACGGTGGCTTGGTTCGCTGCATGGTGAACTCCCTGAGGGCGTCAGTGTTTTTTGGTCCCGGCGACGCCGAGATGGCGCTCGAGGACGGAGGGATCGGCCTTCAGCGCGCTGCTTGCTGCATCGTGCACGATCGTCCCGCGTTCCAATATCACAACGCGGTCGGCGAGCCCGAGAATCTTTTGTGCATTCTGCTCGACGATGATCGAGCAGATGCCGCCCGAGCGCGTGATGGTTCCGATCGCCTTTAACAATTCCTCAACGATGATCGGCGCGAGGCCTTCGGTCGGCTCGTCGAGCAGCAGCACTTTCGGGTTCAACGTCAGCGCGCGACCGATCGCCAGCATCTGTTGCTCGCCGCCCGACAGCTGGTTGCCGAAATTGCCGCGCCGCTCCTTCAGCCGCGGAAACATCTCATACACCCGCTCGACCGTCCACGGCCCGGGCTGCGCCACCGCGGTCATGTTCTCTTCCACCGTCAGCGAGCGGAAGATGTTGCGCTCCTGCGGCACCCAGCCGATCCCGGCGCGGGCGCGCTGATCGGGCCGCAGCGCCGTGATGTCGTGGCCCGCGAGCGCGATGCTGCCACTGAGGCGCCTGACGATGCCGACGATCGAATTGATCAACGTGGTCTTGCCGGTGCCGTTGCGGCCGAGCAGTGCGAGCACCTGACCCTCGGCAAGCGCCAGCGACATGTCCGGCAGCACCACCGCCTCGCCATACCCGGCGCGCAAGCCCTTGATGGAGAGCAGGTCAGGCATCGGCCGCCTCGCCGAGATAGACCGCCCTCACCTGCGGATCGCGCGCCACCTCGTCGGGCGCGCCCTCGGTGAGCAAGCCGCCATTGACCAGCACCGAGATGCGGTCGGCGAAGGAGAACACGAGATCCATGTCGTGCTCGATCAGCAGTACGGTGACGTCGCGCGGCAATGCCGCGACCGCCGCCAGAATATCGTGGCGCTCGCTTTCGGGCACGCCAGCCGCTGGCTCATCCAGCAGCAGCACCCGCGGCTTGGCGGCGATCGCGACCGCAATCTCGAGCAGGCGCTGCTTGCCATAGGGCAATGTCGAGGTGAGCTCGGTCATCACGTCGAGCAGATGGAAACGCGACAGGATCTCGGCGATCTCGGCATTGACGTCGTCGCGGGTTCCCATCCGCCGCCACCAGTCGCCGCCGCGGCCCATCCGTTCGGAGACCGCAAGCCCGATGGTTTCGAGCGGGGTCAGGTCGGCATAGAGCTGGTTGATCTGGAAGGTGCGCGACAGCCCGCGCAGCACCCGCTTGTGCACGGAGAGGCCGGTGATGTCACTGCCTTCGAGCAGGATCCGTCCGCTGTTCGGCGTCAGCACCCCGGTCAGCTGGTTGATGACGGTGGTCTTGCCGGCGCCGTTCGGTCCGATCAGCGCGTGGCGGGCGCCCTGCATCACCTTCAGCGAGAGGTCGCGGGTGACGCGAAGGCCGCCGAAGGATTTTTCCAGATTGCGGGTTTCCAGCGCGACGGTCATGGCGCATCGCCCTCGGGCATGGTGACGGCGGCCTTGCGGCCGGCGAACTGGCGGATGATCAGGTTCGGCACGAACAACACCCAGCGGTGGATGCGCGCGCGGCCGACCAGCACGATCACGACCAGCACGAGGCCGATCCAGAACAGCCAGTATTGCGGGGTGATGCTCTGAAACAGCTCCTGCAGCATCTTGAACACCACCGCGCCGATCAGGCCGCCATAGAGATAGCCGGTGCCGCCGATCACAAGCACCAGCATCAAATCGGCGGAGCGCTCGAACGAAAACACGTCGAGCGAGGCCAGCGCGGTGGTCTGGGTGAACAGCGCGCCGGCGATCCCGGCATAGAAGGCGGCGAGCGTATAGACCGCGATCAGGCGGCGATTGACGGGTATGCCGATTGCGGCCGCGCGCAGCGGATTGTTCCTGATCGCGCGCAGCGACAGGCCGAATGGCGAATACACCACGCGACGGGCCAACAGGAACAGGATGAACAGCACGATCAGCGAGTAGAACAACCCGGTCTTGCCGAACATGTCGAAGGCAAACAGCCCGAGGATCGGCTGCATCTCGATGCCCTGCAGACCGTCGGTGCCGCCGGTGATGTCAGAGAAGCGTTCGGCGAGCGCTTCCAGCAGCAGCGCGATGCCGAGCGTCACCATCAGCCGGGTCAGGTCGACGCCGCGGATGACGAGGAAGCTGGTCAGGAAGCCCAGCACCGCCGCAACGAGGCCGGCGGCGACCAGCGCGATGACGGGCTCGTTGATGATGCCGTGCAGCGCAAGCAAGCCGGCCGAATACGCACCGACGCCGAAGAACGCCGCATGGCCGAGCGAGACGATGCCGGCGTAGCCGAGGATCAGATCGAGCGAGAGCGCAAACAGGCCGAGCCGCACGATGTCGGTCATGATCAGATAGCGCGACGGGAACAGGAACGCACAGGCGAGCGCCAGCACCCAGAAGGCGACCTCGCTGATCCGCCAGCGCGCACTGGCCATCGCGTGAGTGGAGACGTCGGACAGCGCGGTCATGGCAGGCTCACCGCGCCGCGGTGCGGCCGAACAGGCCGTTCGGGCGCCAGAGCAGGATCACGATCATCACCGTATAGATCACGAAGGGGCCGACCTTGGGCACATAATATTTGCCGGCAACGTCGGCGATGCCGAGCAGCAGCGATGCCAGGAACGGCCCGGTGATCGACGAGGAGCCGCCGACCGTCACCACGATCAGGAAGTAGATCATGAATTTGAGCGGAAAGTACGGATCGAGCCCGAGGATCTCCGCGCTCAGCGCGCCGCCGAGCCCGGCGAGGCCGCAACCGAAGGCGAAGGTGAACGCGAACACCTGCGGCACGTTGATGCCGAGCCCGATCGCGGCGCGCGGATCGTCGACCGCGGCGCGCAGGCGGCTGCCGAACCGCGTCTTCGCCAGGATCAGCTGCAGCGCCAGCGTCAGCAGGCCGCAGATCACGACGATCATCAGCCGGTAACGCCCGATGCCGACGCCGAACAGATCGATCTGGCCTTCCAGCGCCGCCGGCAATTTGATGAAGACCCGCGACGATCCCATGATGTAGTCGACCGCCGCGACCGACATGAACACCAAGCCGATCGAGAACAGCACCTGGTCGAGATGGCTGCGGCCATAGAGATGCCGGTACAGCGTGCGCTCCAGCGCGACGCCGATCGCCGCGCTCCCGACAAAGGCGAGCGGCAGCGCTGCGAAGAACGGCCAGCCGGAATTGTTGACCAGCACGGCGCAGATATAGCCGCCGGCCATCGCGAAGGCGCCGTGCGCCAGATTGACAAAGTTCATCAGCCCGAGCGTCACCGCCAGCCCGCAGGCCAGCACGAACAGCAGCATGCCGTAGGCGACGCCATCGAACAAATTGGTGAGGATAGAGGCCATGAAGTCAGCTTAAGCGAGAGGGCGCAAACGACACCACGTCAACAGGATCGTCATGGCCGGGCTCGTCCCGGCCACGACGTGCAGCGAGCGGAGCTTTCGCGCGTCACTTCTTGGTCTTGCCGGAATCCTTGACAGCCTCGAAGGTCGCGAACTCGACGTTGTAGAGCTCGCCGTCGACCTTCTCGACCTTGCGGAT
>DASVOL010000639.1:0-1937 GCA_036383375.1 Bradyrhizobium sp.
GGCAAGGCTTTCGGCAGATACGACCAGCGGATCGAAAGCGGCCCGAGCGGGTCCATGAGATAGCCCGGCACCTTCTTCCAGGTGCCAGGCTCGGCCGGCGGGATCACCGAATGCGACGACAGCCAGCCGGCATTGCCGTAACTCGCGGCCTGGGTGCCGCCGGGCTCGCCCGGATCGATCAGCGTGACACGATGGCCTGCGCGCAGCGCCTCGATGGCACTGATCACGCCGACCGCGCCGGCGCCGATGATCGCAACGTGACGGCCGGCGGACTCAGGCATTACTGCTTCGCCTGTTCGGGTACAAAGTCCTTGCCGACCGACAGCGCGCGCTGATCGACCAGGCAGTGCAGGATCGCCGGCTTGCCGGAGGCCAGCGCCCGCTCGAACGCCGGCGCGAAGTCTTCGGTGCGCTCGACCCGCTCGCCATGCCCGCCGAACGCCTTGGCATAGAGCGCAAAGTCCGGGTTCTTGAGCTGGGTGCCGACGACGCGGCCCGGATAATCGCGCTCCTGATGCATCCGGATGGTGCCGTATTGCGCGTTGTCGATGACGACGACGATCAGCGGCGCGTCATACTGCACGGCGGTGGCGAACTCCTGCCCGTTCATCAGGAAGCAGCCGTCGCCGGCGAACGCGACGACCACCCGATCCGGATGCTGCCGCTTGGCCATCACGGCCGCCGGCACGCCGTAACCCATCGAGCCCGAGGTCGGCGCGAGCTGGGCGGCGAAAGCGTGGAAGCGGTGGTGTCGATGAATCCAGCCGGCGTAATTGCCGGCGCCGTTGCAGACGATCGCATCCTTCGGCAGCCGGTCACGCAGCCAGGTCACGACCTCGCCGTACTGGAAATGGCCCGGCAGCTCGCGCGGCTTGTCGGTCCAGGCCAGATAATCCGCGTGCGCCTTGGCCGCCTCGCCCTTCCAGGCGGGCGCGGCTGCGGGCTTCATGCTCTCGACCGCGGCGGCGAAGGCCGCAGGCGTCGCCTGGATCGCCAGCGCCGGCTGGTAGACACGGCCGAGCTCTTCGGAGCCCGGATGGACGTGAATGAGCTTCTGGCTCGGTGTGGGAATGTCGAGCAGCGTGTAGGACGACGACGGCATTTCCGACATACGGCCGCCGATCAGGAGAATGACGTCGGCGCCGGTGAAGCGGTCCCTGAGCTTCGGGCTCGGGCCGATGCCGAGATCGCCGGCATAATGCGAATGGTCGGCGTCGAACAGCGAGGCGCGGCGGAACGAGGTTGCGACCGGCAGGTCGAAGCGTTCGGCAAAGCGTGCGATGCCCTTGGCCGCCTCTGCGGTCCAGGCCGAGCCGCCGAGCACCACGATCGGCGCCTTGGCGCCGGCGAGCATGCTGCCGAGGCGTTCGAGATCGGATGGGGCCGGCCAGCTCTGCGCAGGCTCGACCTTCGGCGCGTCGGCGACTGCTGCGGTCTCAGTCAGCATGTTCTCCGGCAGCGAGATCACCACCGGACCGGGGCGGCCCTGCAGCGCGACGCGGAAGGCGCGCGCGACCAGCTCCGGAATGCGGTCCGGACGATCGATCTCGACCGCCCATTTCGCCATGGTGCCGAACACCGCTTTGTAATCGAGTTCCTGGAACGCCTCGCGCTCGCGCATGCCGGTGTCGACCTGGCCGACGAACAGGATCATCGGGGTCGAATCCTGCATCGCGATGTGTACGCCGTGGGCGGCGTTGGTCGAACCCGGGCCGCGGGTGACGAAGCAGATGCCGGGACGCCCGGTGAGCTTGCCATAGGCCTCCGCCATCATCGCCGCACCACCCTCGGCGCGGCAGATCACGACGTCGATCGGGCTGTCGTGCAGGGCATCGAGCGCCGCCAGATAGCTCTCGCCCGGCACGCAGGTGACGCGCTCCACCCCTTGCGCGACCAGCTGGTCGATCAGGATCTGGCCTCCGGTGCGGGCGTTGCTT
>DASVOL010000640.1:0-12262 GCA_036383375.1 Bradyrhizobium sp.
CGGCCGCGAATTTCGGACTGAGCGGGCAACTGCTTCCCTCGGTCGCGCGACATTTTGACGGAATTGACCTGGGTGGGGGCAGACTGCTCATGGTCTCCGAGCCCGCGCCCGCCCGGAGGATTTGCCCGTCTTGACCATCGAAAGCGACGCCCGCTTCTGGGACCGGGCTGCACGCAAATATGCCGCGCGGCCGATCGCAGCGCCGGCCGAATATGAGCGCACGCTGGACCGCACCCGCGCACTGTTGAAATCCAGCGACCATGTGCTGGAGCTCGGTTGCGGGACCGGCACCACGGCGCTCCGGCTCGCGGGCAGCGTCGAGAGCTATCTCGCCACCGACATTTCGGCGGAGATGGTTGCGATCGCCAATCAGAAGCACACAACGACGCCGATCCGGGGTCTGACGTTCCGGGTCGCGACCGCGGATACCACGGCGGTCGATGCCGGGCCGTTCGACGCCATCCTGGGATTCAACTACCTCCATCTGGTTCGGGACCTGCACGGCACTCTCTGCCGGATTCACGCGCTGCTGGTAGCCGATGGCGTTTTCATTTCCAAGACGCCGTGTGTCGGTGAGATGAACCGGCTGGTCCGACTTGTGCTGCCGGCGATGCGCGCGATCGGAATGGCGCCCCATGCCGGCGTGTTCACATCAGACAGACTGCGCGAGTTGTTGGGTGCCGGCGGGTTCGAGATTGTTGCCGCAGAGAACCATGCGACGAGGGGCGACGATCACCGCCCCTACATCGTGGCGCGCAAGAAGTGATGCGCCCGGTGCGGTCTCGAGCCGCTACTTCACCAGCCTGAACTTGCCGCCTTCGACCTTGATCAGGAACGCCGACCGCTCGTCATAGCCGTTGTGGTCGGTCGGGCTCATCGTCGAGAGGCCGTTGTTCAGGTAGACGTCCTTGCCGCGCTCGAGTTCGTCGCGCAGCGCGGCGCGGAATTCCGGCGTGCCGGGCTTGGCCGTCTTCAGCGCGCTTGCCGCCGCCCGCTTGAACAGCGTGACTGCGTCCCACAGATGCGCGCCGAAGATGTTCGGCTTCTGCCCGTTGACCTTCTCGTAGGACGACACGAACTCGTCGCGCGCCTGGCGGAACGGATCGTTCGCCGGCAGATCGTCGGCGATGGTGAAGGCCTCGCCGGTGAAGATCGCGCCCTCGACATTGGCGCCGCCGAGCTTGATGAATTCCTCCGACGCAACGCCGTGGGTCTGGAAGATCTTGCCGGCATAGCCGCGCTCGCGCAGCGATTCCTGCGGCAGCACCGCCGGCGTGCCGGCGGAGGCGATGAACACGGCCTCCGGGTTGGTCGCGATCACCTTCAGCGCCTGGCCCATCGCGCTGGTGTCGGCGCGTGCATAGACCTCATGGGTCGTGACGGTGATGCCGAGCGTGGGTGCCAGCCGCGACACCTCACTGTAATAGCCTTCGCCGTAGCCGTCGGACACGCCGATATAGCCGAGGGTCTTGATGCCGGATTTCGCGATGTATTTCAGGATCGCCGCCGCCATCAGGTCGTCATTGGGCACCACCTTGAACGCCCAGCGGCGGCGCTCGTCCATCGGCCGCACGATCGCGGTCGCCGCGGCGAGCGAGATGATCGGCGTCTTGGATTCGAAGGCGACGTCGAGCATCGGCATGGTCACGGGGGTCAGCGAGGAGCCGATCAGGATGTCGACGCCGTCCTGGATCACGAGGCGGCGGGCATTCTGCGTGCCCTTGGTCGGGTCGGACTCGTCGTCGAGCGCGATATAGACCACCTTCTCGCCGCCGATCTCCTTCGGCAGCGCGGCGATGGTGCGCATCTGCGGCTGGCCGAGCGCCGAGCCCGGCCCGGATCCGGACACCACGACGCCGACCTTGATGTCGGCCCGCGCGTCCGGCGCCACCAGCAGCGCGCCCGCGAGTACCCAGAGTCCGGCCATGGCCAGCTTCATTGCAAATCCTCCCAGCAGGTTCTTTTTGTGTCCGTGCGGCCGATGATAGCCGACCGGCGTCCGGTTTCGCATCTTATTGATTCCGCCTGATGCGTCTGTCCCCCGGATTGGGGACATCCGGGCCGCAGCTACAGCCCTGAACCCGGCATTTACCAATCCCCTAAAGGCCGCAGGAACCAGTTTCCCTAATCGGACGGCAACGTCCTGCTGTTAGTGAAGGACAGGAAAAGGGAGTACGAACCATGTTCAGCATTGTTCGGATCCTCGTCTTGATCGCATCTCGATATGCGGGATCCGTGGTTGCAGGCGTGCAGTTGGACGGCGCGGGCCGGTCGCAAGCGGTCCACGTCCATGATTGAGCATCATCCGATCGCGCCCGAGCACGCGCGCGCCATCTGCGAAGAGATCGGCGAGCGGCTGCGCTACGTGCTGCGCGACGACTACGCCGATTTGCCGCCGCGGCTGCGCGAACTCGTGAACGAACTCGCTTTGCAGGATTGCGAGGCGCCGTCGCTGGTGCCGGCCATGGCCGATATGACGCGGTCGTTGGTCGTTGCAGCCTAGGATCTCAGCCTAGCTGTCGCCGTGGCCTGCCTTGGTGATCTCCAAGGACGGCAGGAGCGCGGCCAGCAGGACGATCGCGACCCCCAGATCGATTGAAACGTCGGCGACGTTGAAGATCCAGACAAATCGAAGTTTCGAGGCGTCGAACAGGTCGACGACGGCACCCAATCGAAGCCGGTCGATCGCATTTCCGGCAGCTCCGGCGCCGATCAAGGCGAATCCGAAGGCGTTGAGGGTCGATGTCGATCGCCGCAGCATCGCTCCGAGCAGGGCCGCCGCTGCAGCAAGGCCGACGCAAGCGAGCGTCCAACGCGACAACGCTCCGTAGTCGGGAACGAGACCGAATGCGTTGCTGCGATTGAACACGAGGGTGAGATCGACGGGGCCCGGTAGCTTGACGGTGGCGCCGGCTTCCAGCGATCGAAGCGCCCAAAGCTTTGTCAGCTGATCCAGCGCCAGCATCGCGAGTGCTGCGCCGAGCGCGACGATGCGCGAGCTTCGATAGCCTCTCACGAACAGTTTCTCCGCCGTTCACGCCATGCGGCAACGACCCCGCTATCACACCATAGTGTGACGGGCCGCAATGGCCAATGTCTTGGAGCCTGAACAGCGAGCAGTGGCTTTCCGACCAGCCGGACAGGAATTTCACACGGTTGAATGTGTGCTAGCCTGGATGCTGACGGAGCCGGCAAGGGGCTAGCCTTTTCGCGAGCGTCGAAGCCTTATCAGATGTCGCGCCATGAGTTCGAAAATGGACAACGTAGGCCAAGTTGAACTGCATCGATTTTCGGATATGCCGCGAATGCACTACGTCTTTGCGATCGGCATAACCACTCTGCTCAAGACCGCATACTTTGCCTATCAGACGTATCAATGCGTGAACAACGCTAGCAAGGACTACGATTGCAAGTGGAGCGGGGCCGGAGCCATCGCGTTTGGTCCTGCGTCAGTGTTTTGGTCGGAGCTATTTGGACTGTGTGCGTTTTACGCGGCAGTCCTGGCTCTGTGCTTTCTTGTGCTCGAAGCGCCCGTATACGTGCTCGCCTGCCATGTCGGCCGGCGCTACGGAATTCGGCGCAATTTCGCAGGTGTCGTGTACTGGATGTCGGCTTGGATGCTGGCGTTTCTCGGCCTGGCCGGCATTGGCTCATTCTTCGATCCCAGGCACGTGCCTTGGGCGGTCGACAGGAACGTCGGCTCGACGTTCGCTGTCTTGGGACTCTTATGCGGAGCCTTGTACTGCGCGTTCGCTTTTTTTGATCGCGAGTGAAAGGCAAAGACAGGGGTCTTGGCTAACGACGCGGTCGGATCGGGTCGCGCCGCCTACACGTTCTTCGCGACCTTGCGCGTTCGCGTCGGCCCGGCGCCGGCGATCGCCGGCTTGATATTCCACACCGCGCGCACCGCCGCGAAGGCATGGGCGATCACCGGCTCCTGGCGGCGGGCGGCAAGACAGGCGAAGGAGAGATCGCAGCTGAGCTTCACTCTGTCGGCGATCACGAACTGATGCGGGCGCGCCATCCGCGGCGCCAGCACGCTGTCGCGCGCGAGGGCGAGGCAGAGGCCGGATTCGACGAAGTCGATCATCGCCTCTTCCTGATCGGTGTAGCCGACCCGCTTCGGCAACGCGCCGAGCGGACGGAAGATGTCGTCGAGCAGCCGGCGATGGCCGGAATGCGGCGGTGTCGCGAGCCAGGGCAGCTCGGCGAGCTCGGCCCAGCCCTTGCCGATCACCCGGTCCCGCCAGCCGATCGGCGCGATCACGCGGTAGTCGTAACTGAGCAGCGGCGCGAGCTGGTAGCGGCCGTCGCCGATGGTCCGTTCGCCGAAGCTGTGATGGACCAGCTGCTCCTGCGGCGTGGCGTCGACATAGTAGCCGACGTCGAGCTCGCCGCGGCCGACCTGCGCCAGCACGTCGTCGCTGACGCCGTGGCGCAGAAACACCTCGGTGCGCTGCGAGGACATCGCAAGGCTGCGCACGAACGGCCC
The DNA here is from genome assembly GCA_036383375.1 of Bradyrhizobium sp. GTDB lineage: Bacteria > Pseudomonadota > Alphaproteobacteria > Rhizobiales > Xanthobacteraceae > Bradyrhizobium. The sequence goes on from DASVOL010000640.1 coordinate 4,493, forward strand.
GAGCCGGGTGAATTCGGGGTCGAGGATGGTGCCGACGCGCAGCGTGCCGCGCTGCGCCTCGTTCAGCGAGTCCGCCATCGCCTTGAAGTCGGAAGCCGCGGCCACCGCCCGGTGCGCCAGCGGCAGCAGCGCAGCGCCGGCCTCGGTCAGCGTGAAGCCGCTGGGGGTGCGGTTGAACAGCTGCATCCCGGTGCTTTCCTCGAGCGCCTTGAGTTGCAGGCTGACCGCCGGCTGGGTCAGTTTCAGCATCGCTGCAGCGCGCGATACAGTGCCCTCACGGGCAACCGTGATGAAGCAACGCAAGGCCTGGGTACGGGGAAGCTCGCTCATTGTGTGAGCTTATAGCACACTTTTTTGCCGTGCATCCAACCTTGTCGCGTGATCATAATACAACCAATACGAGAAATCAGGATGGCCGCCACGCAACCATGCCTTCGGTGCGCGCGCGTACCTCCGGAGAGGCAAGGCAGGTCGCGACCGCTTCATAGCCCACCGTGCCGGGCACGGGCGTGACGCAGATCGGCACGCTGTGATTGGCTGGGCACAGGATGATCGCTTCATCGTCGCCGACCGCGTCGAGGTCCAGGATCGCGGTGGAGCGTGTGAGGAAGAACAGTGGCCGCGCCTCGGGCCCGCGACGGCGCAGATGCGCGATCACGGCCTCCTGGCTGGCCGCATCGAGTCCTTGCTCGAGCATGTCGATCACCAGGATGGTGTCGCCGCCGGCCTCGAGCGCGGCGAGCAGGGTGGTCAGCGCGGCTGAGTCCACCGCGCCATCGGCAAGCAGGATAGCAAGGCTCGCCTCGACCCTTGCCTTGTGCGCCGGGTCGGCATCGAGCCGCGCACGAACGGAAGCGCCGCCGTCGGCGGTGCGGTCGAGCCCCACGAAGCTGGCGCCGGGCAGCACCTCGGCGAGCCGCTGCGCGAGGCGCGTCTTGCCGCTGCCGAGCGGGCCGACGATGTAGTTCAGCCGCTTGATGTCGCGCAGCTCGAAGCGCTCGCCGCCCCACGGCCACGGCAGATCGAATGCGACGCCGATCGCGGGTCTTGTCCTGACTGCGCTGACGAGGTCGTGCGTCGCGGGCATTTTGCCGCGGCCGAGGTCGGCGCGTAGCCGGCGTACCCTGGCGATGCTGTCGCTGGATTGGCGCATCCCCGCTTTGAGCGTCGCCTCATGCGCGGCCAGCACGCGATCGAGGACGGCGGCGTCGCCGTTCAGGATCCGCGCCACTTCATTGATGCTGAGGCCGAGCGCGCGCAGCGCGACGATCTCGGCGCCGCGCGCCAGCTCGGCCGCACCATAGGCGCGCCATCCAGCCGGCGTGCGGCCGGGCGCGATCAGTCCGCGCTCCTCGTAAAGGCGCAGCGCTTTCGCCGAGATCCCGAGCTGCCTGGCAGCTTCGGACGGGCTGAGGAAACGGGCAGCAGGAGCATTCATCGAATCACCTCGCGTCTTCTGACCGCGCTTCTATGGAGGCGGCCGCAGGGGCAAGGTCAAGCGGGGAGGGTGGTGATTCCGCATCGGGTGGAGTGAGGTGAGCACGCTGCTGAGGCTCCCTCTCCCGCAAAGGGGGGAGGGTACCCTACCGCCGGTGCGTCCCTTACGCGCGCATTGCGCGAGAATGCGAAGCTGCGTCCTCATCCACAACTGTCATCGCCCGGCTCGACCGGGCGATCCAGTACGCCGCGGCTTCTCGGCTCAAGCACTGCTGTCTCTGGAATACTGGATCACCCGCATGCGCGGGTGATGACACCGAACAAGCTGTTTGACCGGTGGAGTCGAGACCTATCCTCATCGTCGTCCTGGCCTTCGCCAGGACGACAGCGGTGTTTCCGCCGTGCCCATGCACCGATCAAAGCCCACCCTCACTCCAGGTGGTTCACCTTCGCCACCCAGGCGCGGACGTCGGTGAGCACTTCGGGCAGCGCGGCCTTGACCTCCTGGACGTTCATGCCGGGCTTGATGCGGGGATCGTAGAGCAGGTTGAGCAAATATTGGTCGTAGACGTCGAAAAAGCCCATCGAGACGCTGTCGTTGAACATGGTCCACGGCACGGTCGCGGTGTCGTTGATCGGACCGAGCGACTGCAGCAGCTCCTCGTAGGCGCAGTCGAGGAAGACGAAATCGCCATTGTCGACGGTGAGGATGACGTCGGAATGCTCGATCTCGTAATTCTCGTTCTTGCGGAAGCCGGACAGGCATTGCGGGTCGAGCGAGGTGCGGATCTCCTTGGCGCGCTCCTGGCCGTAGAAGGTCGCGATGGTGCGGTAGAGCTCGCGGTCGCGCACCAGCTTGACCACGACATTGGCCGTGTCGTTGTCATCGGTCATCGCGATGTCGAGATGCTGCACCTTGGCCCGGATGTCGGCGATGACCTTGGCGAGCTGGACCTTGCGGTCGGCACGATTGCCGTCGGCGAACACGCGCACCGGCTTGTCGTATTTGCGGATACGGTCGACCCGGCCGGCGAGATGATATTCGGCGCCGAACGCGGTCTTCAGGAAGCCCTCGACGATCTCGGCGTCGGTGAAGACCTTCTTCTCGTTGCGCTGGCGCGCCACGATGGCCGGTACCTCGGCGGCGGCAGGCACGATGCTATCGGAGAGGCAAACGGCGAGCGCTGCGGCGAGAAGCAGAAGTATCGAAGGACGGTGCTGAGACATTGCGACGACGCTGCCGCAAGGTTTGCGGCAGTGCAAGCTGCGATTGGCGATCTTCCCGGGCGGAAGCGTCTGGTTCCGTCGAAATCGACGCGATCAGTTCTTCACCACCACGGTGGCGCCGACCGAGACGCGATCATAGAGGTCCTTGACGTCCTCATTGGTCATCCGGAAGCAGCCCGACGAGACCGCCTGGCCGATCGTCTCCGGCTCGTTCGAGCCATGGATGCGGTACAGCGTCGAGCCGAGATACATTGCGCGTGCGCCGAGCGGGTTCTCGATGCCGCCGGCCATGTGGCGCGGCAGATCGGGGCGGCGGCGCAGCATGTCAGAGGGCGGCGTCCAGGACGGCCATTCCTTCTTCGCGGAGATGCGGTGCACGCCGCTCCAGCGGAAGCCGTCGCGGCCGACGCCGATGCCGTAGCGCAGCGCCTGGCCGTTGGCCATCACCAGATAGAGCCTGCGCTCGGCGGTGTTCACCACGATGGTGCCGGGGGCGTAGTTGGTCTCGTAGTTGACAGTGGTGCGCGGGATCGGGCTTGCGCCGCCACCGCCGAAGAAGCTCGGGGCTTCGGACTGGTAGCCACGGGAATCGAAGAATTGGGCCTGGGCCTGGCCGGCACCTGCCAGGATCGTGAGCGCGGCAAACATCAGGGCAATCTTGCGCATCGTCGTCGTCCTCGCGAACAATCAAATATGCAGCCAAAAAGGCCATAATCGCCAGCGTTTCGCAAGCGACGAAGCCGTGACACCGGCCATTTTCCGACAACACGGTTTAAAAAGGCAACAGACCGGAAGCGATAGCTGCATTGTTCGGCCAAACCTTTGACGAAGCGGCTGAAGAATGGTTGATCTGGAGCGTTTTCAAGCCAAGTGGGGGTCGGTTCGCGTCAAGAAAACGCGGCCAAACAAAAGCTGGAGCGTTTTCAAGCGAAGTGGCCACCGGTTCGCGTGAAGAAAATGCGACCAAACAAAAGGATACGAGCATGATCCGATTCAATCGGATCGGATCACGCTCTGAAGCGACCTCAAGAACATCTCGAAACGGGAGCGTGAGCATGAACGGTGCGGAAAGTCTGGTGCGGACGTTGGTCGCGGGCGGCGTGGACGTCTGCTTCACCAATCCGGGCACTTCGGAGATGCATTTCGTCGCAGCACTGGACAAGGTCCCCGGCATGCGCTGCGTGCTCGGCCTGTTCGAGGGTGTGGTGACGGGGGCGGCCGACGGCTACTTCCGCATGAAGGGAACGCCGGCCTCGACGCTGCTGCATCTCGGGCCCGGCCTCGCCAACGGCCTCGCCAATCTGCACAACGCCAAGAAGGCGCATTCCGGCATCGTCAACATCGTCGGTCAGCACGCGACCTATCACATCGAATACAACGCGCCGCTGACATCAGACATCGAAGGCCTGGCACGGCCGATGTCGGCCTGGGTGCGCACCTCGCCGGACGCCAAGTCGGTCGCCCGTGACGGCGCCGCCGCGATCGCCGCGGCCAGCGGCGCACCGCCGCAGGTTGCGACCTTGATCCTGCCTGCCGACACCGCGTGGAACGAGGCCGATGGGGTGGCCCAGGTGCCTGTGGAATCGCAACGCCGGAACTATTCGCCGCAGGCCGTCGAGAGCGCCGCCAAGGTGCTGCGCAGCGGTGAACCGACATTGCTGCTGATGACCGGCAGCGCGGTGACCGAGTCGGGGCTGGCGCTGGCGGCGCAGATCGCCGGCAAGACCGGCTGCAAGGTCATGGGTCAGCTGGCGAGCCCGCGGATGGCGCGCGGACGCGGGCGGTTTTCGATCGAGCGGGTACCTTACGTGGTCGAGCTGGCGCTCGCGGCGCTGAAGGGCTTTCGACACATCGTTCTGGTCGAAGCCAACGAACCCGTCGCGTTCTTCGCCTATCCGAACAAGCCGAGCCTGCTGAAGCCGGAGGGATGCGAGGTGCATCGCATGACCTCGAGCGGGGAGAATTCGGTGGCGGCGCTGCAGGCGCTGGCCTCGGCGGTTGGCGCCAAGCCGACCGATGTGAAGCCGCAGGCGACCGTCGAACTGGTAAAGCCGACGGGTGCCCTGAACCACGCGTCGATCGCCCAGGCGATCGCGGCTGCGGTTCCTGACAATGCCATCCTGGTCGACGAATCCATCACGACCGGGCGCGGGTTCTTTCCGCTGACGGCGAGCGCCGCTCCGCATGACTGGATTCAGAACCTGGGCGGCTCGATCGGCTATTCGACGCCGGTCGCGACCGGCGCCGCGATCGCCTGTCCGGACCGCAAGGTGATCTGCATGGTCGGCGACGGCAGCGCGATGTACACGATCCAGTCGCTGTGGACCCAGGCGCGTGAAGGGCTCAACATCGTCACCATCGTCTTCGCCAATCGCATGTACCAGATCCTGCGCGGCGAGTTCGATGGCGTCGGCGCCGGCGAACCGGGCAAGCGGGCGCAGGACATGCTGCGGATCGACAGCCCGACGCTGGATTTCGTCGCGCTCGCCAAGAGCATGGGCGTGCCGGGCCGGGCGGTGACATCAGCGGACGAGTTCAACAAGGCCTTGGCGGAAGCCGTCGCCGAGCCGGGCCCGCGGCTGATCGAAGTGCAGGTGTAGCAGCGCAATTTGAAAAGGCCGCGGCGGCGGTCGAGTCCAGTCGGAGGCGTCAATGCAGACCGAGCTGAACAAGCTGATCGCCGCGGTCGAGGAGTTCTACGCGCAGGAGATCTTCCTGCTGGAGCGCGACCTCGGCGAGCGAACGCTTACTCACCGGCTTGCGGTCTATGTCGAGCGGCAGTTTCCCGGCTGGCAGGTCGACTGCAACTACGACCGGCTCGGCGAGCGCACGCTGCGGCTGCCGCGCGGCTCGGGGAGCTCGACCGACGACCATCTCGGCAAGTCGATCTATCCCGATATCGTCGTGCATCAGCGCGACATCCCGAACAATCTGCTGGCCATCGAGCTGCGCAAGGACAGCAACCACCAGCCGCTCGATCACGATCAGCGCAAGCTGCAGGCGCTGACCGATCCGAATGTGTGGTTTGCCTATGCGATGGGCGTTCTGGTGATCGTCGGGCAGCGCGGCGTGAGCCATTCCGAAGTCTATGCCGGCGGCGCCATCGACAGCGCCACGTCGCGCTGGTTTGCGGCGCGCATACAAGAGAGCGGGCTCGCGGACAGCCGCGACGATGGTGCTCAGCGTTGACTCTATCGCGATGAATCTTGCTCTGCGTCGCCGTGATAGCCCGTTTGGATCATGCGTTGCCGCTGCACGCGCGTCACAACAGAACGTGCGGGAGGTGGAGCAATTCCTGGAGCTGGTGGTCAATTTTCAGAACGATCCAATGGCGGTGCGGATTATCGGCTCTGCGCCTCTTTCGCTCCCTCTCCCGCACTTGAATTCAGTTCTCACGGCCCGAACACTCACTGCCCCAAGCGGCCCGCGCATGTGATCGCGACGCAACGGGCGAGGCGGCATCCGCACCGAGACAGCAACAAAAAGGCCGCCTTCGGGCGGCCTTTTCCGTGATCGTCCGATTCGTGATCGGCTCTCGCGATTGTTTCTGTTTATTGCTTGGTCGCGTCGTCGCCGGTCGTGGCAGCGCCGGCCTTTGCACCTCCCTTGGCGCTCGACTTCTTCTTCTTGGCTTTCTTCTTCGGCGCCATTTTGGTCGCCTCGCCCTTGGTTGCCGTGTCGCCGCTTTGCGCTGCGGGGGCCGGGCTGGCGGCCTTGTCCTGCGCGAGCGCGGTGGACGAGACGAAGGCAAGCGCCGTGGCGGCGAGGATCAGTGTTCGCATCGGATGGTTCTCCCAAGTTGGTTTCCGGCGCCCCTCAACGGGACAGAATGTCGCAGGTTCCGCGGCGGCGATCAGCAGTCCGTGAGCTGTGCGTGAACGGCGCAGTCGCCGCGAAAAGGGCCGGAACCGGGAACCGCGCGCCGCGTTATGTCGCTGGGCAGGAGTTCCGAGGAGAGACGCCATGCGCTGGCGGTCAATGACGGAAACCACCAATACGGTGCTCGACACCGCCCCCGAGGATACCTTCTACACGGTGGGCTGGACCATCAGCGGGCTGGCGACACTGGCCACCATCGTCGCGGTCTGGATGTTCGGGATCTGAGGGCGAACGATCAGGGCAGGCAACCGGCTTGCCGGCGCCGGCGGGCGATCGCGGCTGCGCCGCTCGAGCTATTTCCGCAAAATGGCCAGCGCTTCCCGATAGAGCTGCGAGAAGCCGAGCAGGAGCGCGCTCGACAGCAGGAACGTCGCGATGCTGTCATAATCGTCGGCCGTCGGCCAGGCGAACTCGAAATAGGGGGGCATGAACACCCACCACACGATCGGTACCGTGATGATGGTGGCGAAGGCGCCGGCCGGCGCGCCGCCCATCAGCCCGGCGATCAGGATCGCCGGCACGAAGGCGGCGAAATAGAACTGCATGCCGAAGCCCGCGAACATCTCCTGCGTCGCGGTGGCGAGCACCACGGCGAGCAGGGCGACGACGAACGTCGACAATGACCAAGGCCGCAGCTTCAGAATGTAGTCGTTGCCCTTGCGCATCGAGACGTCCCGGCCTCCGCGAGTGCCGGGAAGGTAGCCGAGGAGGCCTGCAAACAAAACCCCGTAGGACTCCGAGGGTCAGCATTGTGCTCGGCACAGTGAAAAGGAACCGGTCCGGTCAAGCCGCCGCCGCATTGTCGCGCTTATTGCGTTGCGGCAGGGCGATGGTGGGACGACACAATGCTGGAATTGCTGATTGTCGTGCTGGTCACCGGGATCGGGTTCGTAGCGGGATACGGCGTGCGCGAACTGATCTCGCGCCGGAGACGGCGGTCGCAGCCGCGGGTTCACGCGCCGACGGTCCGGGCCGCGAATGACGACATCTCCGCCCGCCACTGGTATCGGCCGACCGTCACGCAAGGCGCCGATCAAGCCACCGCGCCCGATGAACTCGACGGCGCGGTTCGCGACCTGCTCGGCAAACTCGGCCGGCGCAACACCAGGCCGTCATCCGCCCCACAGCGCCGCCGGCAATGAGCTGGATTGACCGGGGCGGCCGCCGCGTCGGCTACTGTGCATGGGGTTGTTTTCGACATTTTTGATGAGCCGGTCCCGAACGGCA
>DASVOL010000641.1:0-14109 GCA_036383375.1 Bradyrhizobium sp.
GATCCCGGCATGCTGCGGCTCGGCACTGCCGAGCAGCGTCGATGTCAGCGGCGGCACCAGCAGGCCGAGGCCGCCGCTGATCGCCAGCAGTTGCAGGCAGATCGCGCCATAGCCAGTGCCGGGACCGATGAACAGCATCGCCAGGCATCCGGCGGCCGAGAGCGCGGCGCCGAGCGCGATCGTCCGCGGCGCGCCAATCCGCTCCGCGACGTGCGGCGCGATCAAATTGGCGGGCAGCACGGCGCCGAGCATCGGCACGAATGCGAGGCCGGTGGCGAATGCCGACAGCCCGTTGATTTGCTGGAAGTAGAGGCTGAGCACGAAGATCAGCCCGTAGAACGCAACGTTCACCAAGAGGCCGACCAGCGAGGTCAGGGCAAACATCCTGTGGCTGAACAGCGAGAGCGGCAGCATCGGCTGCGCCGCGCACGCCTCACGCCAGACGAACAGCGCGGAGAACACGGCCGCCAGCGCGAAGCCTGCGACCACGAACGGACTGTCCCAGCCGAGCGCGCCGCCCTCGATGAGCGCGCCCGCCAGCGAGCCGAGCGCGGCGATCGCCGCGATTTGTCCCGGCAGATCGAGCCGGTGCTGGTGATGGCGCGTGGTTTCGCCGGCAAAGCGCCAGGCGAGCCACAGCCCGGCCAGGCCGATCGGCAGATTGACCAGGAAGATCGCGCGCCAGCCGACCAGCGTGATCAGCGCGCCGCCGACGAACGGACCTGCGGTCAGCGCGAGGCTCGCGCCTGCGGCCCAGACGCCGACCGCGCGTCCGCGCGCCTTCTCGTCCGCATAGGCGTGGCGCAGCAGTGCGAGCGAATTCGGCACCAGGATGGCCGCGGCCAGCCCCTGCACGCAGCGTGCGGCGATCAGCGTCACAGCGTCAGGCGCGACGGCGCACGCAACCGAGGCCGCGGTGAAGATGGCAAAGCCGGCCATGAAAATGCGCTTGGCGCCGATCCGGTCGCCGAGCGCGCCCGCGGTCAGGATGAAGGCGGCAAACGCGATGGTGTAGGCGCTGACCACCCATTGCAGCTCGGCGACGCCGCCGCCGAGCGAGCCGCCGATGGCGTTGAGCGCCGTGTTGACGATGGTGACGTCGAGCTGCACGACGCCGTAACCGAGACTCATCGCGGCGAGCGTCAACGTCGCCGCAAGCCCGGTCGGCGACTGATGCGACGCCGCGCGCTGCCCCGGTACGCGCCGGAGGTTCAGGGATGTCTGTTGCATGGTCTCGACCTCGCTTCTCGGCAACCAATGCGAGAGATAGGTCTTCGTTTCTCAATGATCCTTCGCTGCGGATCGAACTATGATATCGTCAGGCCGGCCGGGCGATTTGGCCGCAGCGAAGTTGCGCGGCGTTTTGCCTCAATAGACCTACGGACCGCCCCCCGGGCGCCTCATTCCGGCCCGAACGGCGGTCCACAGCCTGATCACGCAGTTGCGCACATCGACTTCACGCTTTGGTAAACGCCGCAGCCGGCCCGGACCTCCCCACGCTGATGCATATCGTCTATTCGCTCCGCTCCGACGGCCCCGCAGTGGCGCTGCGACGACGGCAAAATCGGCAAAAATACCGAAGAAATCGCCTGGAACGGCTGAAGGACGGCGGAACATGCAGTGGTGCCGTCGCGGACGACGACATCGCTGCGACTCACATTCCGCAGAGCGAGAACATATGTAGCCAGTATGACAACAACGCTGGACGGGAGCCGAAGGTTGGCTTGTCAAGGGCTGCACAACGCATCGGTTTTGCCTTATGGGTCATCGCGTACGGTGCGTTTGCCCGTCACCCGTCGCGGTTCGTGACCGGGTCCCACTGAAATTGTCCCTGCCGGGAGGATGAATGCTTCGGCTGCTGACCACGCTTGGGCGTGGCTTCAAGGAAAAGATCGGCTGGAAACGGCTCGGGATCGCTGCGAGCGTGCTCATCATCGTGTTCGCGGTCACGACGCTGGTCCACACCCTGAAGGGCGTCGACACCGGTATCATCCTCACTGCGCTGACCGACATCGCGCCCCACCGGATCGCGCTGGCCGCGCTCTGCGTGGTCGGAGCGTTCTGCACGCTGACCTTCTATGATTTCTTCGCGCTGCGCACGATCGGCAAGACCCACGTCCCCTACCGCATCGCAGCACTGTCGAGCTTCACCAGCTACACGATCGGCCACAATATCGGCGCCACCGTCTTTACCGGCGGCGCGATCCGCTTCCGGATCTATTCCGATTACGGCCTCTCCGCGATCGACGTCGCCAAGATCTGCTTTCTCTCGGGCCTGACCTTCTGGCTCGGCAATCTGTTCGTGCTCGGCTTCGGCATGGCCTGGCACCCTGCGGCGGCATCGGCGATGGACCTGCTGCCGCCGGCGATGAACCGGCTGATCGCGCTCGGCTGCCTTGCCGGCATCGGCGCCTATTTCGTGTGGCTCCTGACCGGCGAGAAACGCCGCGAGCTCGGCCAGAACGGCTGGAAGGTGGTGCTGCCCTCGGCCAAGCTGACGCTGCTGCAGATCATTATCGGCGTGGTCGATCTCGGGTTCTGCGCGCTCGCGATGTATCTGTTGATGCCGACCGAGCCGCATATCGACTTCGTCTCGCTGGCGGTGGTGTTCATCCTGGCCACGCTGCTCGGCTTTGCGAGCCACGCACCCGGCTCGATCGGCGTGTTCGACGCCGCAATGCTGGTGGCGCTGCCGGAGTTCAGCAAGGAGCAATTGCTGGCGACGCTGGTCGTGTTCCGTATCCTCTATTTCCTGATCCCGTTCGGGATCTCGATCTCGATCATGGGCATGCGCGAGCTGTGGCTCAACGTGGTGCGACCGTGGCAGGAACGAAAGAGACTCAGCCAAGCCTGCACGGCTTCGGCGACCGTGCGGCAACCGATCGAAAGCCGGCAGCAGCAGATCAGGCGGCTGAGACGGTAACAGCGAACGTTATCGGCCCCAGGGTCCCTGCTTCGAGTCCCGGTTTCGATCCCGGATTTTGGTCTCTGCAGCCGCTTCTCTTATTTTCGCCGTACCACTCGCGTCAAACCGCGCCATGATTGGCTCTTTGGTTCGATTTTCGTTTCGCGTCACGGTTTGCAGCGTGCTGCTCGGCAGCGCGCTCGCGGCGGTATTGGCTTCGGCCGCAGACGCGCAGGATGACCAGCTCTCGATCTCCTGGGAGGTCCGCAACCGCTTCCGGCTGTTCCGCGAGGAACGCGACTTCCGCCTGCATGTCGAAAGCGGGCTCGGCCGCAGCGTGCTGGCCTCGGAACAGGCGCTGGAACTGCAAAGCGACGGCCGCGGCTGGGCGCGCAACACGGTCAACCGGCTCTGCATCGACCTGCAGGGCCGCGTCAGCGAGCCCTGCACCCGCGACAACGTCAAGGAAAGCTATCTGACGCCGATCGATCACCCGATCGTCGTGCGGCTCACAGGTCCGGTTCCGGTCGGCGCGACCTGCGCCTGGTCATTCGACGACGGCGACGGGCCGCAATCCCAGACATTCGATTGCGCAGAGCCGGTCAATCTGCGCGTCCGCTATGGCCGCACCACGGTCGCGACCGTCGACGTCGCCAGCGGTTCGGATGCCAACCAGCGCGTGACGACCCAGATCGCGGTGCGCGACTTGCTGATCGCCGGCCTCGGCGACAGCATCGCATCCGGCGAAGGCAATCCCGATCGCGCGATCGCCCTCTCCGACGAGGGGTTCTGCTTCCGCTCCTATCTCGGCGGGGCGCAATATTACCGGCCGAGCCGCGCCGGCTTCAAAGGCGGCCGCGCCTGCGAGGCGCCCGACACCCTGACCAACTGGCAGCGTCAGAGCGCGCTGTGGCTCAACTCGGCCTGTCACCGTTCGCTGTACAGCTATCAGACCCGCACCGCGCTCGCGCTCGCCGTGCAGTATCCGCACATCGCGGTGACCTATCTGCCGCTGGCCTGCACCGGTGCGACCATCGCCGACGGCCTGCTCGGCGCGCAGCAGGCGCGGGAATGTCTGCCGACGAAAACCGCCAACACCTGCTCGGGCACCGTCAACGGCCAGATCGCGGAGCTGCGCACGGCACTCGCAGCCGCCAAGCGCCGGCAGCCGGACCGCGCGCTCGATCTCGTGCTGCTGTCGGTCGGCGCCAACGACATCTACTTCTCGGGCCTCGTCGCCAACGTGATCGTGGATACGCCGACCGAACGCACGCTGTTCAGCCAGGGCGGCTCGATGGCCAGCGTCGACGATGCCCGTTCCGCACTGGCGCGCGACCTGCCGGCCGATTTCGCCAAGCTGCGCGATGCGCTGAAGCCGCTGGTCGGCGGCGACCTCTCGCACGTGGTCTACACGGCCTACGCCAATCCGGCGCTGGCCAATGGCGGCGCGCCCTGCCCCGGCGGCCGCGCCGGCTTCGAGATCCATCCCTCGTTCAACGCCGATCCGAAGCGGCTCGCGGCGGTCTCGGGCTTCGTGCAGAACGAGTTCCTGCCGCAGCTCAAGGCGATCGCGCAGTGCCAGTCCGGCATCATCTGCCGCAATCCGCAGGCCGACCGCATGACCTTCGTCGATGTGCATCAGGATGCGTTTGCGAGCCACGGCTTCTGCGCACGCGCTTCGACCGATCCGGAGTTCGACCGCGACTGCTTCGCCGCCAACGGCGACAGCTTCGTCTCCGACATCGTCGCCGCGGCCAGCCAGCCGCTCAAATGCGGCCGCAGCGCCGGCGAATACCGCGCCTATCTGCCGCGTGCGCGCTGGATCCGCGACGCCAATGACAGCTATTTCGCGGCGATGACCTACCCGCAGGGCCTGCCGTCCTCGATGCAGCCGACCGACATCCACGATGCGACATGGGGCATCCTGTCGGCGGTGTATGGCGGCGCGGTGCATCCGAGCGCCGAAGGTCATGCGGCGATGGCCGATGCTGCGGTCCCCGCAGCCGCCTCGGTGCTGCGATTGAACACCACGGTGCCTGAGGTGATCTCCGAACCGGTCGCGCCATTGCCGACCGCACCGGAGCAACGCTGAACGCTGCACGCTCGCGTGCAGCCGCGAGCGAACCTGATCGCGATCGGAGCGAGAGGGTTTTAGTGCCGCTTCGTCGCGGGCAAGGGCGCCGGCGGAGGCGGCGGCTTCATCGCTGCGGCTTGCGCCGGCAGATATTTGGCGACGATTGTAGGATCGAGCTGCGCCAGCGCCGTGTCCGGCAGCCGGGTCCAGACCTCGTCCTTGCCGAACAGCGAGATGCCGAGATAGCCGCGCATGGTCAGCGTCTGTCCATCGGCGCTCAGCGTCATCTTGGCCTTGTAGATCTTGCCGTTGCGCGGATCGAGCACGTTGCCGCCTTCATAGGCAAGGCCATTGCGCTTCATGTCGCGGATCAGGGGAATGCCAAGCCACGGCATGTCCTTGCGATCGTCGGTGCATTTCGAGCAGACCGGATTGGGCGGATCGCCGGGCGCCGAAAACATTTTTGCGATCATGCCTTCGAACAGGCCGTTGCGCTCGACCACCAGGAACCAGCCCTCGGTCTTGCCGTCTTCGATCTTCTGCCAGAGGCCGGCCGCCGACGGCTCGGCCGCGGAGGCTGCAAGCGGAGCAGCCAGCGCAAAGGCCGTGGCGATCGCCAAGATCAGCCGAACTCTGGATAGCGTGTTCCGCATCATCATCACCTGATCAATCGACACACTCGATTACGGGCAGACTACGGCCATTTCGCGGAGTGTTCCAGTACCCGCGCCGCACCGGCAATAACCCATGCCCCTGGCATTAGTCGCTGTTGGCGTGGAATCAGTTCACTCCAAGCTTCTTCTGCAAACTCGATGACGAGGTTGTGTACTGGAACACCAGTCGCTTGTCGGGATACACGTAGCGGTGGGCCTTCTGCGCCATCAGCGCGCCCTCGTGGAAGCCGGAGAGAATGAGCTTCAGCTTGCCCGGATAGGTGTTGATGTCGCCGATCGCGAAGATGCCCGAAACGTTGGTCTCGAACGCAGCGGTATCGACCGGTACCAGATTGTTCTCCAGCGCCACGCCCCAGTTCGCGACCGGACCGAGCTTCATGGTGAGTCCGAAGAACGGCAGGATCGTATCGCAGTCGACCTTGCTCATCGCATTGTCGTTGCCTTTGACGTGAGCGCCGGAGACCTGGCCGGCCGCACCTTCAAGCTCGGTGACCTGGCCGATCTTGAGATCCATCTTGCCGCCCGAGACCAGCGCGCGCATCTGCTCTACGCTGTGCGGCGCGGCACGGAAGTCGTCGCGCCGGTGCAGCAGCGTGACGCGCTTGGCGATCGGATGCAGGTTGAGCGTCCAGTCGAGCGCGGAGTCGCCGCCGCCGACGATCAGGATGTTCTTGTCGCGGAACTGCTCCATCTTGCGCACGGCATAGAACACCGACGTGCCTTCATAGGCCTCGATGCCCGGCACCGGCGGCCGCTTCGGCTGGAACGAACCGCCGCCCGCGGAGATCACGACGACCTTGGCCTCGAACTCCTTGCCGGCATCGGTCTTCACGCGAAACAGAGGATCGCCGATCTTCTCGATGCTCTCCACCATCTCGTTGAGATGGAAGGTCGGGCCGAACGGCTTGATCTGCTCGAGCAGCTGCTCGGTCAGCCCCTGGCCGGTGACAAAGGGAATGCCTGGAATGTCGTAGATCGGCTTCTCCGGATAGAGCTCGGCGCACTGCCCGCCGATCTTGTCGAGGATGTCGACCAGATGCACCTTCATGTCGAGCAGGCCCAGTTCGAACACGGCGAACAGTCCGCAGGGGCCCGCGCCAATAATCAGCACATCGGTCTTGATCGCTTCGCTCATGTCCGCTTCTTTTCAGTTGAGGTCGACTGGACGGCTCTCGCCTGTCCAGCCAAGTGGGCCGGATCGGGACATGCATAATAGGGACAGCGGCTGGCGCGGCAACCCCTTGCCGAGCCTGCGCAACTCGGCTGTATGGGCGGGAAACCGACGGAGATCCCCCTCGTGAACGCCCCTGTCCGCGCCGACGATGCACTGCGCCTGGAAGACTTTCCCTATCGCCTGTCCGACAATGTGCGGTTTGCCGATCTCGACCCGAACGGGCACGTCAACAACGCCGTCTATGCGAGCTATTTTGAAACCGGCCGCGTCACGCTGGTGAAGGACCTCAGCATGGGGCTGATGCCGGCCGGGCTCAGCTGGATCATGGTGCGGCTCGACATCCATTTCCGCGCCGAGCTGCACTGGCCCGGCCAGATCGAGCTCGGGCTCGGTCTCGTCAAGTTCGGACGAACATCGACCACTTTCGATCAGGTGGTATTTTCGGAAGGCAGATGCGTGGCGTCGGCGAAGGCGGTCACCGTGATGATCGATGAGGCCACGCGCAGACCGACGCCGCTGCCGGCGGAGGTCAAGCAAAACTTCCGCCGCTGGGTCCGTCGCGGTGTGAACCCGGACGGCGAGTAAGAGAAACTAGGCCTGGCGTTCCGGCGTCGACACGACCAGTCCGTCGAGATCGTCGGTCACCTTGATCTGGCAGGACAGCCGCGAATTCGGACGCACGTCGAAGCCGAAATCCAGCATGTCCTCTTCCATCGGCGACGGCGCGCCGACCTTCTCGCGCCACGCGTCATCGACATAGACATGGCAGGTCGCACAGGCGCAGGCACCGCCGCATTCGGCTTCAATGCCGGGAATGGCGTTGCGGATCGCGCCTTCCATCACAGTCGCGCCGTTCTCGATATCAATGGAGCGTTTCTCTCCGGAATGGTCGATAAAGTGGATTTTGGCCATGATTGCTCGTGCTGCCGGAATGCGCCGGACGATGGTTGGAAAGGTCCCGGGCAGTCGTATAACGGGTCGATCTGCACAGCGCTAGCGCAGAGACCGAAAACCTGCCAGCCGGCCGGGACGGCGCCTGGACCGTTGCCGCAGGCCGTAAAGATGCCGGAAAGCCTAGGAGCGGCCCAGAATCAGCTCGATCGCGGTGCGCGCCTCGGCAATCGCGGCCCCGAGCGCGGCGAGCGGCTGGGCCGGGTCGGAACCGGCGGTCAGCGCGGTTTCCAGGTTGGCGGCCGCCTCGGCAACACCGAAGGCGCCGATCGCCCGCGCCGATCCCTTCAGGGTATGGGCGTGGGTCGGAGCCTCCGCCGGCAAGGCAGCCAGCTCGCCAAGGATCCGGGCCGACTGGGTCGAGAACATCGCCAGCACCTCTCGCTCCAGCCCCGGGTCGCCCAGCGTCATCCGCCGGAGGTGGTCGACGTCGATCGGCCCGTCGCCGGGCGCGAGCGGCGGCGATTGCGTCCATTCAACCCGTTCGAGATGAAGCGGCATGGCCTGTCCCTGTCGTCTCTGCCGGGCTTCACCGGCGGACCGTTCGCCCAGCCAATCACGAAACTGGTTAACGAATTGTTGTCGGGATGATCGGCAAAACCGCCCGATTCTGGACAATTTCCGGACACAATCGGCCCTCTCCGGCAGGAATTTCGAGTACCGATAAGGCCTTATGGCGCAAAGCTGTTAACGATGATTAAGAAAGTATTAATCGCAAGCATTTCATTCGCATCGCTCTCCCAATAGGATGTTTGCGGATGTAGCGGACAAGCCGCCGGAGGGGGCGCTTGCGCTCCGCTTGTGGGCACCGGCTTCGAGCTTGCGCGGGGACGTTTCGCAAGCTCGCCGACGCGTAAATAGTGAGAGGGCTCAGACTGAACATGGCGAACACTCCCAAGAAGGTCAAAGATCCCACCGAAGTCGCGCTTTCTGCCATCCAGGAAGCCCTCAACATCAGCGAGCAGAGCTCCGAGAGCCGCAGCCCCCTCAACGAAGGCGCCGCGCCGCCGAGCCTGCCGCCGTCAGCTCCGGATTTTTCAGCCGCATCGTTCGAGTCCCGTCCCAATACCGATCGTTCGGTGTTCGAGCCGATCGAGGAACCGCGCGCGCCGCGCCGCGCCGCCAATGACGATCGCGAGACCATCGGCCAGATGCTGCAGACGCTGCAGGGAGGCCGCGCTCGCAACGCCTTCACGCTGTTCTTCGTTTGCTCCGGCGCCTGGCTGCTCGGCGGCGTCATCCTCACCATCGCGTTCTGGCCGGCCCTGCAGGCTTCGATGGCCCAGGGCACCGGCGTGCTGGTGCTCGCAGGCCTTGCCGCGCTGTTCGCCGTTCCGGTGCTGCTGTTCTATTACCTCGCCAGCCTCGCCTCGCACGGCCAGCGCATGCAGATGATCGCGCAATCGATGGCGCAGGTCGCCATGCGATTCTCCGAGCCGGAAAACGCCGCCGCCGATTCCATGGTGACGGTCGGCCAGGCGATCCGCCGCGAGGTCGCAGCGATGGGCGACGGCGTCGAACGCGCGATCGCGCGCGCCGGCGAGCTCGAGACCCTGGTTGCCAACGAGGTGGCGGCGCTGGAGCGCGCCTATTCCGACAATGAAGTGCGCATCCGCGCGCTGCTGCAGGACATCGCCCACCAGCGCGACAATCTGGTCGGCCAGGCCGAGCAGGTGCGCAGCGCGATCTCCGGCGTGCAGATCGACCTGCGCCACGACATCGCACTGATCTCGGACGCGATTGCCTCGCGCGTCGACGAGGTCGCCAAGAGCATCACCGGCGCGCTGGAAGAGCGCGGCCAGCACATCACGACCGCGCTGAGCCATGCCGGCGACAACATGATCCTCGCGCTCGGCGAGCGCGGCGGCGACCTGCTCGACCGGCTCGAGGAAGCCAGCGCCGAGACCACGCGCGCGGTGATGGACGCCTCCGAGCGGCTCACCACCAGCCTCAACTTCAAGACCGGCCACGTCCATGACGAGTTCGTCGACCTGGCCGACCGCGTCCACGAGATGCTGAACGAGCGGATCGACCGCATCACCGGCGAGTTCGAGCAGCGTTCGTCCGCGATCGTCGACGGCATCTCCGACCGTACCGAGGAGGTCCACGACTCCCTGAAGAACTCCGCGGACTCGCTGCTGCTCGAGCTCGAGCTGCGCAGCAACGACTTGGTCAGCAAGATCGACGACGCCGGCAACCGCCTCGCCGGCCAGATCATGACGTCCGGCGACAGGGCGAGCGAAGCGCTCGACGTCACCGTCAATTCGCTGGTCGCCAAGGTGGTGGGCCAGACCGAGACCGCGCACGACTCGCTGTCGCTGCAGATGAGCGCGTTCGACGACCTCGTGAAGAACCACGGCAGCGAGCTCGCCGAGAAATTCGCCCGCGACTCCGGCACGCTCGGCGCGCTGATCACCCGCCACATCTCGGAATTCGACCGCACCGTGAAGACCTTCGGCGGCGACATCGTCGAGCGCATGGGTCAGCGGACCCAGGACATCGCCGACAGCCTGAAGACCTATGTCGACACCTTCGACAATCGCGTCACCAGCAATAGCGGCGAGATCACCGCTTCGCTCGACCAGCGCCTGCTGCAATTCGAGACCACGCTCGGCAGCCGCGTCACCCATCTCGACGCCTCGCTGACCGACAAGCTGTCGTCGTTCGACTCATCGCTGGCCACCAAGATCGGCTCGTTCGACGGCCGCCTGCAGTCGCTGGATGACGCGATCGACGGCCGCATGCGGACGCTCGAAGTCACCTTCGAGAGCCGCGCCAAGTCGGTCACCGACACCATCGACGGCCATCTCGGCACGCTGGCGACCCAGCTGACCGAAGGCGCCACCCAGGCGATCCACTCGATCGACTCGCGCCTCGGCCTGCTCACCACGACCCTGACCGAGGGCACCGTGCAGGCGATCGCCGCGGTCGATCATCGCATCAACGGCGTCACCGAGACCATCGACGGCCACAGCAACCGCCTCGTCGACACCATCAACGGCCACAGCACCCGCCTCGCCGATACCATCAATGGTCACAACAGCCGCCTCGTCGACACCATCAGCGGCCATAGCTCGAACCTGACCGACACCATCTCGGCGCGCTTCGCCGACATCCAGCAGGGCATCGAGAGCCGCGTCGGCGTCATCGCCGGTGACATCGACACCCGCGTCGCGCAGTTCGAGGACCTCTTGGGCTCGCGTGTCGAGGCCGTCGCCGGCCGCATCGAGAGCAGCGGCCGCCAGGCGAGCGAGGACTTGATGTCCCGCGCCGAAATGTTGTCGTCGAGCATCAAGTCCCATGTCGAGGACGCCGAGCGCTCGCTGACCAACCTCGTGGTCAACACCAGCGAAACCATCCAGACCGGCGCGCGCACCGCGCAGCAGGCGCTGCTCACCGTGTCCGCGGATGTCGGCAACCAGCTCAAGCTGAGCTCGGCCGAGGTCGAGGGCGTGCTGACCGCCGTCGGCACCAGCGCCGCCAACTCGATCCTCACCAGTGCCCGCGACGCGCAGGTGTCGCTGGTCTCCGCATCCGGCGACGTCGCCTCGCAGATCAAGGCGCTGTCGGAGGACGTCGAGCGCACGCTGCAGGCGGCCGGTAGCGCCACCGCAGCCTCGGTGCTGTCCGGCGCCCGCGACGCGCAGACCACGCTGGTCTCCGCCTCGATCGAAGCCGCCAGCCAGGTCAAGTCGCTGGCCGCCGATGTCGAGCAATCGCTGTCGATGTCGGGCTCTGCCGCCGCCGAAGCGATCATGACCGGCGCCCGCGAGGCCCAGACCACGCTGATCGCGACGTCGGCCGACGTCACCGGCCAGGTCAAGTCGCTCGCCAGCGACGTCGAGCGCTCGCTGTCGATGGCCGGTTCCGCGACCGCGGAAGCCGTCGTCGCCTCGGCCCGCGAAGCCCAGAGCACGCTGGCCGGCGCGTCGACCGAAGCCACCAACCTGGTCCGCACGCTCGCGGCCGACATGCAGCACTCGCTCTCGACCGCCGGCACCGCGACCGCGGAAGCCGTCGTCGCTTCCGCCCGCGAGGCCCAGAACACGCTGGCCGGCGCGTCGACCGACGCCACCAATCTGGTCCGCACCCTGTCGGCCGACATCGAACGCTCGCTGTCGATGGCCGGCTCCGCCACCGCGGAAGCCATCGTCGCCTCGGCCCGCGAGGCCCAGAGCACGCTGGCCGGTGCATCCACCGAGGCCACCGATCTGGTTCGCACCCTGGCGGCCGACATGGAGCGCTCGCTGTCGATGGCCGGCTCCGCCACCGCGGAATCGATCACATCAGGCGCGCGCGAAGCCCAGAGCATGCTGGTCAACGCATCGACCGAGTCTGCGACCAAGGTGTCGGCGCTCGCCGCCGATATCCAGCGCGCGTTGTCGATGGCCGGTTCCGGCACCATCGAGGTGCTGACGGCCGGCGCTCGCGAGGCGCAGAACACCCTCGTCACCGCGTCGACGGAAGCCGCCAACCACGTCAAGTCGCTGGCAGCCGATGTCGAGCGCACCCTGACGTCGGTCGGCACCAACACCGCCCAGACGATCGTCGGCAGTGCCCGCGATGCCCAGAACTCGTTCGTGGCAACGTCCAGCGAGGCTGCAAGCCAGATGCGCGCGATCTCGGTCGAGATCGAGCGCTCGCTGACCGCGGCCAGCGCCGAGACTGCGCAGACCATCCTGGGCAGCGCCCGCGAGGCCCAGAGCTCGTTCGCGGCGACCTCCGCCGATGCCGCCGCCCAGATCCGCACGCTCTCGACCGATATCGAGCGCGCGCTGGGTTCGGTCACGGCCAAGACCACCGACAACATCCAGACCTCTGCGCAGAACGCACAGGCCGCGCTGATCAACATGTCCAACGAGGTCTCGACCAAGGTCAAGACGACCTCCGCCGACATCGAACGTTCGGTGCTGTCGGCGTCCAGCGCATTCGGCTCGGCGATGACCGGCAAGACCGACGAGATCGTCACCTATGTGCAGCAGCAGACCGAGCGGCTGTCGCAGATGGTCGACGGCCGCCGCGGCTCGCTGGTCGAGGCGCTGACCGCCAAGACCACGCAGCTGTCGAACGACATGGATCGCGCCACCGCGGACGCGCTGAAGGCGATCGAAACCCGCGGCCTCGCCTTCTCGCAGTCGATGTCGGCGCACGGCGGCGACGTCGCGCGCAACATCACCTCGGCCGGCGATCAGGCGACCGGTGCGGTGGCGAAGTCGCTCAAGGAGCTCGAGCAGGCCTCGCGCGCGGCGATCGACCAGTCGCGCCAGGTCTCGATCTCGGCCGTCACGGAGATGCAGGAGACCAGCAAGATCCTGCGCACCGATACGGTGGCGCTGTTCGAGCGGCTGCGCGAGGGCAACATCCTGCTGCAGGAAGTGTTGACTGGCGCCCACGACAACCTCAACTCGCTGGAGCGTGCGCTGGTGACCCGCGTCGCCGACTTCGTGTCGGCCATGAACGACGTCACCTCGCGCAACGGCGTGGCGACCCAGACGCTGGAAGACCAGCTCACGGTGTTCAACAGCAAGACCGGCAAGGCGCTGGAAGATCTCGGCGCGCTGTCGAGCCAGTTCGAGACCCATGGCAAGGCGCTGATCGAGGCGGCTGCCGTGGTCGAACAGGCCAACCGTTCGACGACGGCCTCCGTCAGCGAGCGCAAGTCGGCGCTGGAATCGCTGGTCACGACCATCGACCTGCGCACCACCGATCTCGACCAGCGGCTGTCGCGCTTCACCGGCCTGCTCGATGAATCGCTCGGCGCGGCCGAGGAACGCGCCCGCGACATCGCGCGCGTGGTGGCGGAGACCGCAGGCGCAGGTTCGGCTGCGATCAGCAAGCAGTTCGAGGCGGTGCGCATGGCCGCCGAGAACGAGCGTCAGCAGACCGTCGACGCCATGAACGACCTCTACCAGCAGAGCAACGCCGAGACCGATGCGATGTTCAAGGAATCGACGGAGAAGTTCTCCGCGATGGTCACGGCGATGAAGCAGATGGCGAGCGAGATGCACAGCGAGCTCGAGGCCACCCGCAACGAGCTGCGCCGCGGCGTGCTGGAAATGCCGCAGGAGGCCGCCGAAAACACTGCGCAGATGCGCAAGGTGATCGTCGACCAGATCGAGGCCCTGGCCGAGCTGAACCGCATCGTCGCCCATCACGGCCGCGGGCTCGACGTGGTCTCGACCAACCGCGCCAGCGTCCGCCACGAGGAGCCGGTGATGGCTGCCGCCGGCGGCCGCACCGACGTGCGGATGCGCGACAGCGTGCGCGACAACGGCAACAGTGCGTCGACGCTGCCGCCGCCGGATCTCGGCATGGCGACCTCGCGCCGCAC
>DASVOL010000642.1:0-6538 GCA_036383375.1 Bradyrhizobium sp.
AGCGGTGCCACGCTGTCGTGGAAGCGGACGCGCGCGGCGACCGATGCGACACGGGGTGTGCGCATGTTCTTCCTGGAACGGGAGCAGGAGCGGCCGCTGTCGGTGCGCACCACGCCGGCCTCGATCACCGCGATGGATCATGTGGTGGTCTCGACCGCCGACCCCGAGCGCGCCGCGGCACTCTATGGTGCGCGGCTCGGGCTCGACATGGCGCTCGACCGGTCGCATCCGGACTGGGGCCGGCTGATGTTCTTCCGCTGCGGCGACCTCGTGGTCGAGGTCACGCACCGGCCGGCCAAAGACAACAACAAGGCGGAGACCGACGCGCCGGACCGGCTGCGCGGCATCTGCTGGCGCGTCGCCGAGATCGAGGCTACCCGCGCGCGGCTGGTTGCCGCCGGCGTCGACGTCTCGGAGATTCGCACCGGCCGCAAGCCCGGCACGCGCGTGATGACGGTGCGCAACGGCACGTGCGGCGTGCCGACGCTCCTGGTGCAGCCCTCACAGGGAAAGCCAGACTAGGCCGCGTTCCATTCGCGCGTCGTCCCGACAGCGTGCACCGCGGGCATTCCGAGCGCTCATTTCCTTCGTCATTCCGGGGCTCGCGAAGCGAGAGCCCGGAATCCATTCATCACCGGTACATGCGGGTCGATGGATTCCGGGTTCGTGCTGCGCACGCCCTCAGGTGCGCAATTGCGCACCGGGGAATGACGAAAGCCGCACTTGCGAGAAATATTCCCGCATGGCCGTCACGACAACATTCGTTCTCAAACGCCGCGCGTCATGCTACATTCATCAATCCAGCATCACGGGCGATCGATTTGGCGAAGGCAAAGCGGATACAGAGATGGCAGCGCGACCCTCAGGGGATGCGGCTGCGGATTCTCGAGGCAGCCAAGCAGGAATTCGCCGCCCATGGCCTCGCCGGCGCGCGGGTCGACCGCATCGCGGCCAATGCCGACGCCAACAAGCGCATGCTGTACTATCATGTCGGCAACAAGGAGGATCTTTATCTCGAGGTGCTGGAAGGCGCCTACGAGAAGATCCGCGCCGAGGAGCGCACGCTCGACCTGGAGCATCTCGACCCGCCCGAGGCGATCGGGCGCCTGATCGATTTCACCTGGAACTATTTTCTGCGCAACCCCGAATTCCTGGCGCTGCTGAACACGGAAAACCTCGCCAAGGCAAAGCACCTGAAGCGCTCGACCAAGGTGAAGTCGATGCACTCGCCCTTTGTCGAGATGATCCGCACCGTGGTGAGGCGCGGGGTCGAGAGCGGCGACTTCCGCGACGCGGTCGATCCGGTGCAGCTCTATATCTCGATCGCGGGGATGGCGTTCTTCTATCTCTCCAATAGCGCCACGCTGAGCGTGATCTTCGGCCGCGACCTGCTCAAGAAGGACGCCCGCGACGAGCGGCTCGAGCACATGACCGCCTTGGTGCTGGCGGCGCTGACCGGCAAGTCCACCGCAGCGTTTTGCAGCGCGATGCCGGTGCTGCGCACGGCGGAACACCGGGTGGTGTGAACGCCGGTGGCCGCGTAGCCCGGATGAGCGAAGCGACGTCCGGGACAGACCATCCGCGCGGACGGATTTTCCGCGGATATCGCTGCGCTCATCCGGGCTGCAGCGAACCTCAAATCCAAAAAAATCTCATCTGACGAAAGTAGCGTGCTTTGGCGCGATTTTGCCGCCTGCGAGGGGCTGGACAGTATTTATCCAACGGGTTAATTTCTGCACGAACAACAGAGACGGCAAGGGAGCTTGACGTGGCGGAGGCAAAGAGCCCTTCGGGCGTGTCGAAGGTGCTGAATGCGGCGTGGGTGCGTCCGTTCCTGTTCCTGGTGGTCATCGTGGTGGCTTGGGACCTTTCGATCCGCCTGTTCCACATCCCGGCCTATCAGATCCCGTCGCCCGGCGACGTCGTCGCGGTGCTGTGGAGCGACTGGCCGGAGCTGCTGCGGCAGTCCTGGCCGACCACCTATGCGACGATCTGCGGCTTCCTGCTCTCGGCGCTGTTCGGCATTCCCACAGCGATGCTGATCGCGGGCTCGAGGACGGTCGAGAGCTACGTCTATCCGCTGCTGGTGTTCTCGCAATCGGTGCCGAAGATCGCGATCGCGCCGCTGTTCGTGGTGTGGTTCGGCTTCGGCATCATCCCCAAGGTGATCTCCGCCTTCCTGCTCGGCTTCTTCCCCGTGGTGGTCTCGGCCGTGCAGGGCTTCAAGTCGGTCGATCCCGACATGGTTGACCTCGCGCGCGCGATGCAGGGCAGCCGCTTCAAGGTGTTCTGCGCGGTCAACCTGCCGCATGCGATGCCTGCGATCTTCTCCGGCCTGAAGGTGTCGGTGACGCTCGCCGTCGTCGGTGCCGTGGTCGGCGAGTTCGTCGGCTCCAATTCCGGCATCGGCTACGTGATGCAGCGCTCGATCGGCACCTTCGACCTGCCGACGATGTTCGCCGCATTGGTGATTCTGGCGCTGCTCGGCGTCATCCTGTTCTGGATCGTCGACCGCATCGAGCGGCTGGTGATCCCCTGGCACGTCAGCCAGCGCGACGACATCAGCTTCGCGTCCTAGCGCAGCAACCGGACAAGCGGCCCACGCAAGGGCCGCGGTACAATAAAGGGAGAACAACCATGAAGCGTTTGATTGCGGTCGCCGGCGCCGCGCTGGCCTGGACCGCGCTTGCGGTGGCACCGGCGTCCGCGGCCGACAAGGTCGTGCTGATGCTGAACTGGTACGTCTATGGCGAGCACGCGCCGTTCTATTACGGCAAGGCCAAGGGCATCTATGCCGCTGAGGGTATCGACCTCGAGATCCAGGAAGGCCGCGGCTCGGCCGCGACCACGCAGGCGGTGGCGGCCAAGACCGCCGATTTCGGCTATGTCGACGTGCCCACCATGATGCGCGCCGCGGTGAAGGGGGCGCCGGTGATCGCCACCGGCGTGCTGCTGCAGACGAGCCCGATGTCGGCAATGGGCTTCGTCGACAAGAACATCCGGAAGCCGGAGGACATCAAGGGCAAGACGGTCGCGATCACGCCGGCGGATTCGATGACGCAGATCTGGCCGCTGTTCCTGAAGAAGACCGGCCTCAAGGAAAGCGACTTCAATACCGTCGCCGGCGACGGCCAGACCAAGCTCAACGCCGTGATCAATGGCCAGGCCGATCTCTTGCTCGGCTACGTCATGGACCAGTCGATGAAGATCAAGGACGCCACCGGGAAGGATGTCTATCCAATCAAGTTCGCCGACTACGGCATCAACATGGTGTCGTCCGGCATCATCGCGAATTCCGACTACGTGAAGGCCAATGCCGACCTGGTCCGCCGCTTCATGTCGGCGACGACAAAGGCGGTGGAAGCCGCCGAGAAGGAGCCGAAGGCGGCGGCGCAGTCGATCCTCGATGCCAATCCGAAGGGCGGCAAGATCGACACGCTGACCCAGGGCTTCGAGTTGACGATCCCGCTCTATCGCACGGCGGAGACCAAGACCAAGCGGCCGTTCCAGGTCACCGACCAGAACATGACCGAGTCGGTCAATCTGATGGTCGAATATGGCGGCCTCGATGCCAAGGCGAAAGCCAATCCGAAGGCGTTCTACACCAACGACTATCTGCCGAAGGGTGACTCGTGAGCCGTAGCTTCCCGCTGTCGTCCCTGCGAAAGCAGGGACCCATACTCCGTGTCCTCTCGTTCGGGCACGTGGGTAGAGACCTTCCGTTACAATTAAAGTTGGTGGTTATGGGTCCCTGCTTTCGCAGGGACGACGGGTGGAGAGGATTGCGATGAATCCTGCAACCAAACCAGCCGATGTCCAGCCCGCCGCGCATCTGCGCCTGGTCTCGGACCGCGCGGCTGGCGCCGCGCCGGGCATCAAGCTGTCGGGCGTATCGAAGACCTACCGCTCGCGCGACGGCGACGTGCCGTCGCTGCGGCCGCTCGACTTCACCATCAATGACGGCGAGTTCTTTGTCGTGGTCGGGCCTTCCGGCTGCGGCAAGTCCACGCTGCTCAAGATGATTTCGGGCCTGTTGCCGCCGACCACCGGCGAGGTGCTGGTCGACGGTGAGCCGGTGACGAAGCCGCACGGCAATGTCGGCATCGTGTTCCAGAACGCGCTGCTGCTGCCGTGGCGCAACATCCTCTCCAATGTGATGCTGCCGATCGACATGAAGCGGCTCGCCCGGGACAAATATCTCGCCCGCGCCAAGGCGCTGCTGAAGCTGGTCGGGCTCGAGGGTTTTGAGAAGAAGCTGCCCTGGCAGCTGTCAGGCGGCATGCAGCAGCGCGCCTCGATCTGCCGCGCGCTTGTGCACGATCCCAAGATCATGCTGATGGACGAGCCGTTCGGCGCGCTCGACGCCATGACGCGCGAGCGGATGAATGTCGAGCTGATGCGGATCCAGCGCGAGACCGGCAAGACGGTGCTTCTGATCACGCACTCGATCCCGGAGGCCGTGTTCCTCGCGGACCGCGTGCTTGTCATGACCGAGCGCCCCGGCGCGATTGCCGCGATCTACGACGTGCCGATGCCACGGCCGCGCTCGCTCGAGACGATGTCCGATCCCGTCTTCACCGAGTTGGTGCAGCGGATCCGCAAGCATTTCTTCACCCAGGGATCGCTGGATTAATACTGAGCCTTCGATGCCGCTTCGCCTCAAAGTCAACGATATCGCCTTCTTCGAACGTCCGCTGGCCTTCGCCCGGCCGTTCCGTTTCGGCGCGGTGACGATCACCGCGTCGACGCAGCTGTTCGTGCGGGTCGAGATCGAGGTGGAGGGCAGGGGCCGCGCCACCGGCGCAAGCGCCGAAATGCTGGCGCCGAAATGGTTCGACAAGCGGCCGCATTTGACGGAGGCACAGTCGCTCGACGGGCTGCGCCGCTCGCTTGCGATTGCGCGCGAGCTCTATCTGGCGAACCGGGGCTTTGACACCGCGTTCGGCCTGCACGCCGCATGTGTCGGCCCGCAGGTCGCGGCCTGCGCTGCAGAGGACATTCCGCCGCTTGCCGCGGGCTTCGGCCCGGCCGAGATCGACAAGGCGATCCTGGATGCGCTGCTGCGCGCGGTCGGCGCGAACTTCTTTGACGGCATGGCCGGCAATATCGCCGGCATCGACGCGCGGCTGACGCCCGATGTCGACGACGCGGCTATCGCGCGGTTCCTTTCAACATGCACGCGGCTCGACCGTGTCGCCGTCAGGCATACGGTCGGGATGGACGACAAGGTTGAAGGCGAGGGCGGCGTCGCCGACGCAGGCGAGAATGTCGGTGCGCGCTATTTCAAGCTCAAGCTGAACGGCGATCCCGCCCATGACGCTGCACGGCTGGCGCGGATCGGCAGCGAGTTCACAAGGCTGCCCTACGTCGCCACGGTGACGCTCGACGCCAACGAGCAGTATGCGGATCTTGCCGCGCTGAATGCGCTGGTCGACCGGCTCGACCATGACGCGGCGCTTAAGTCGATCGCGGCAAACCTGCTTTATATCGAGCAGCCGATGCCGCGCGATATCACGAAAGCTTCGCCGCTCGGGGGACTGGCCGCGCGGAACTTCATCATCGACGAGGCCGACGACAGCTACGATGCATTCCCGCAGGCCCGGACGCTCGGCTATCGCGGCATTTCCTCGAAATCGTGCAAGGGCATCTACAAATCGATCATCAATGCGACCCGCGCGGCAGCATGGAGCGCGGATGGCGATCGATACTTCATCAGCGGCGAGGACCTGACCTGCCAGGCCGGGCTCGGCGTGCAGCAGGACCTCGCGCTCGGGGCGCTGATCGGCGTCACCCATGCCGAGCGCAACGGCCACCATTACGTCGACGGCTTTGCCGACACCCCGGCCGATGAGGCCGATGCATTTCTTGTCGCGCATCCGGATCTCTACACGCGCGCAGGCGGTAAGGTTCGCCTTTCGATCCATGACGGCGATCTGCTGACGGGGTCGATTGCCGCAGCATCAGGCTTTGCCAGTTTCGTCCATCCGGACTGGTCCACCATGCAGCCGCTCAAGCGGCCCACACCACGCGTTTCGCAGGAGCAGACAGTATGACGACCAAACGCCTCGGCCTGATCATGAACGGCATCACGGGCCGGATGGGGCTCAACCAGCATCTGATCCGCTCGATCGTCGCGATCCGCGAGCAGGGCGGTGTGCAGCTCGCGAACGGCGACCGCATCATGCCCGATCCGATCCTGGTCGGCCGCGATGCCGAGAAGGTCGCTGCATTGGCAAAACGCTTCAACATCGAGCGCCACACCACCGATCTCGATCGCGCGCTGGCCGACAAGGGCGACACCGTGTTCTTCGACGCTGCGACGACGCAGGCGCGGCCCTCGCTGCTGACCAAGGCGATCAACGCCGGCAAGCATGTCTATTGCGAGAAGCCGATCGCGACCAATCTCGAGGAAGCCGTTGCGGTCGTGAAGCTCGCCAATGCCAAAGGCCTCAAGCACGGCACGGTGCAGGACAAGCTGTTCCTGCCGGGCCTGAAGAAGCTCGCCTTCCTGCGCGACTCCGGCTTCTTCGGCCGCATG
>DASVOL010000643.1:0-1691 GCA_036383375.1 Bradyrhizobium sp.
AAGGCGCATGTGCTCGCGCACCTGCCGAACCCCGAGCTCAGCCTCACCGAGACCGCCGCGGCGCTCGGCATCTCGCCGCGCTACGTCAACAGCCTGCTGGCCGACGAGGACACCTCGTTCCAGCGCTTCGTGCTGGCGCAGCGGCTGGAGCGCTGCAAGCGCGACCTCGCCTCCCCTGCGCACGCGCATCGGCACATCGGCGAGATTGCGTTCGCCTGGGGCTTTAACGATCTCTCGCATTTCGGCCGCGTGTTCCGCGACCATTACGGCTTATCACCGCGCGATTGGCGGCACAGCCGGGTGCCTAACTGACTTCTCGGGTGGTTTGCGGCGCAAAATAGCCGGGAATCCCGACCTTCACAGATGCAAACAATTTACACTAACTCCAACGGGTTCCGCTCGTACCCTTCTTTTCGCAGGTCCGGACCGGTACAGTCCTGCCGTTGATTTAGGAGGATTTCCCATGCAGGACCGGCGCCAGAGCCCACGAGACAAGGTGTTTTACGGTGCGGTTGCGGAGATCAATGAGCGCGGCTCGACGATGGATTGCGTCGTCCGCAACATCAGTGAAGGCGGCGCCTGCGTCGAATTTGGCGACGCCACGCGACTGCCCGAAGAGATGAATCTCAGCGTCGCGCGCAAGGGCCGCTCGTTCCTGGCGCGCATGATCTGGCGCCAGGCCAACAAGGTCGGCCTCGCGTTCCGGATCATGACCTCCGACACCCCGGTCAGCGATCTCGACGAGCGGGTCCGCCGCAGCGAGATCAAGAAACGGCAGTTGCAGCGGCGAATCAAGGAACTGCTCGGCCAGGGCTGAGCGTCCCCTCCCAGCTCCCCGGTCGCGTTTGGATCGCGGCCGGCACCTGGCATTTCGGGGGTTGCAAAGGCCAGGTTAATCCAGCATCCGGTAAGCCCGCCCATGCTGGAACCGAAGGCCATTTCACGACATGTCGTCCGCGATCATCGAGCATCCCGACGGGCTGCCGCAGCCGCAGCGCAATTGGGCCATTCTCACGATCGCGCTCGGCCTCGTGATGGCCGTCGTCGACGGCTCGATCGCCAACGTGGCGCTGCCGACCATCGCGCGGGACCTTGACGCCAGCCCCGCGTTCGCGATCTGGATCGTCAACGGCTATCAGCTGGCGATCACGATCTCGCTGCTGCCGCTGGCTTCGCTCGGCGAGATCATCGGCTATCGCCGGGTGTATCTGGCAGGGCTGTTGCTGTTCACACTGGCGTCGCTGTTCTGCGCGCTGTCGCATACGCTGCCGCTGCTGACGGTCGCCCGTATCCTGCAGGGGTTCGGCGCCGCCGGCATCCTCAGCGTCAACACGGCGCTGGTCCGCTTCATCTATCCGCATTCGCAGCTCGGCCGCGGCATCGGCGTCAACGCGCTGGTGGTCGCGATTTCGGCCGCGGTCGGCCCGACCATCGCATCGTTCATCCTGGCGGTCGGGACATGGCCGTATCTGTTCGCCATCAATGTCCCGCTCGGCATCGTCACGCTGGCGCTGGGCTGGCGCTTCCTGCCGCATACCCGGCCCGCGATTCACGCCTTCGACTGGCAGAGCGCCGCGATGAGCGCCATCGCGTTCGGATTCGGCATCAGCGCGATCGACAGCGCCGGCCATGGCGAGGCGCTGTATCTCTGCGCATTGGAGTTCGCGATTGCCGCGGTCGCATCCCATCTG
>DASVOL010000644.1:0-2236 GCA_036383375.1 Bradyrhizobium sp.
CCGCCTTCTTCCAAAATGCTTGTGGCGAGGGACGTATCCACGCCTTCATATCCCGGCAGGGCCGCCATCGCAGCATCGAAGTCGAAGACTTCGCCCAGCAGGAATGTCACATCATTCATCGGAGGCGTATAGCCGGCCATAGCAGGTCCTTGTCTCGAAGATCAGTTACGCAGCGGCTTGCCGCTTTTGAGCATATGCCGGATGCGATCGAAGGAAGCGGGCGTCGCGAGAAGATCGACAAACGCCGTACGCTCGAGCAGCAAGACGGCCTCTTGGGTCAGTGGCCTGAGGGGGTCAGCAGACGGGCCGCCCGTCAGAACATTGGCGAGCGCGCTCCCAATCACCCGATCATGCGCGCTGATCCGGCCGGCGAGCACTTCGCCATCGATCACATTGGCGAGGGCGCTTGCCCCCGACGGGCCGGAGAGCGGCAGCAATGACGGCTCCGGCGCGACATAGCCGCCGGCGAGAGAAAGCGCCGTCGCCTTGGCGTCCGCGAGCAAATGATCACGGTTCATGGTGATTGCATCGGAGGGCCGAAGAAAACCCCGCGCCCGGGCATCGAAGGCACTGGTGGAAACTTTGGCCGCCGCGATCAGACTGTAAGCCGCCAGCGCCGACGCAACTGGCCCGTGCGGTGCGTCGGACGCGGATGAGAGCCGGAACATCATCTCCTTGCAGCCGCCCCAGCCGGGGATCAGCCCGACGCTGGTCTCGACCAGGCCCATGCACAGTTCTGCATGGGCCTGAATGGCGTCACAATGCAGCAGCAGTTCGCAGCCACCGCCCAGCGCCACACCGGATGCCGCCGCCACGACCGGGAAAGGCGCAAATTTGATCGCCTGGAACGTACGCTGGCCATGATCGATAAAAGCGTCGATCGCTTCGCGACCACCTTTCTCGAACATCTCGACGAAAATCCGCAGGTCCGCCCCGGCGCTGAAATAGGGGGCGTCGCTGCCGATCACCAGCGCCCGAAAATCGGTGCCGCAGCGGCCCAGCGCCTGCCCGATCGCATCGAGGAGGTCAGGGGAGAAGGTATGCAACTTGGAACGGATTTCGACACAGGCAACGCCATCGCCCAGATCCCACAGGTTCGCGCTGTCCCAGGAAGCCACCGGCCTTGCCGCTAGAGCAAGGTCTGACAGGCGCAGTACACTCTCGCTGCGGGACAGCGGCATCACCACGCCATCGGGCCGAAGGCTAGTGCGTTCGCCGTCACGGACCGCGTAAAAGCCATCCTTTTCGGCGGCCATCGCCAGATAGGGCGGAACGTCAGCCCCGCGCGCTTCCAGCCGGGCCTTTAGCCAGCCAGCACCCAGACGGTCGATCAGCTCGAACGGTCCCTGCTGCCAGCCATAGCCCGAGCGCATGGCCTCATCCACGGCATCGGGCGTGTCGGCAATCTCCGGCACCAGAGACGCGGCATAGGCCAGCGTCTTTTCCATGACGACGGCGGCGTAGCGGCCGCCCAGACCCGGATGCTCCATCAGCGCGCGCGCGTCGCCTTTAGCCGCGACCAGGCTTTCCGACGCGACCGCCCGGTGCAGCCGGTAATCGCCGGTTGCCAAGTCGATCACCTCGCGGGTCTTGCGGTCGCGCGAAACGCGCGCGAATCCAGCGCCGCTTTTGCGGCCCATGCGGTTCTGCGCGATCATCTTCGCGATCAGCGCCGGCTCGGCAGGATAATCCTGGATTGGATCATCGGGCTCGGTTGCACCCTGCAAGCTGCGCAGCACCATCGGCAACAGGTCGATGCCGACAAGGTCGATCAGGCCAAATATGCCTGTCGCCGGGATACCGAAGGGCTTGCCGA
This sequence comes from Bradyrhizobium sp., assembly GCA_036383375.1. GTDB lineage: Bacteria > Pseudomonadota > Alphaproteobacteria > Rhizobiales > Xanthobacteraceae > Bradyrhizobium. Next base: position 1,817 of record DASVOL010000644.1, read on the forward strand.
TGACGGCATCGGCTTCTTCGACATCGATGCCCAGCGCAATCGCTTCGTTGAGCGCCGCAGATAGCCAGTAGTTACCGATACGATTGCCGATGAAACCGGGCGTGTCCTTGCAGGTGACGACGGACTTGCCGAGCGATCGTTCCGCGAATGCGCGGATCGTCGCCGTCACCCCCGGCCTCGTCGCCTCGCCCGAAACCAGTTCCAAAAAGCGCATGATGCGGGGCGGATTGAAGAAGTGAGTGATCAGGAAGTCCGACGCGAACCGATCCGGCATGCCCTCCACCAAGTCCTTAAGCGGGATGGTCGATGTGTTGGAGGAGACGATCGAGCCGGCCTTCCGCACGCCGTCGACCCTGCGGTAAAGCGCCTGCTTGATCTCCAGATTCTCGGCAACCGCTTCGACGATCCAGTCGGCTTCGG
>DASVOL010000645.1:0-1762 GCA_036383375.1 Bradyrhizobium sp.
GGAGGGCTGGCGCGTCCCGTTCGACGCCACCCGCATGCGCGGCTACAAGGCGATCAACGACCTGGTCGACGCCGACACCGGCAAGGTGGTCGTCGAGGCCGGCCAGAAAATCACGGTCCGTCAGGCCCGTCAGCTCACCGAGAAGGGGCTGAAGGCGCTGCGCATGACCGATGATGAGCTCATCGGCCACTACATCGCCGAGGACCTCGTCAACGCGAAGACCGGCGAGATCCATGCCGAGGCCGGCGAGGAGATCACCGAGAAGAACATGAAGGTGCTGAACGAGCACGGCTACAAGGAGCTGCCGCTGCTCGACATCGACCATGTCAACATCGGTCCCTACATCCGCAACACGCTTTCCGCTGACAAGAACATGACGCGTGAAGACGCGCTGTTCGACATCTACCGCGTGATGCGTCCGGGCGAGCCGCCGACGCTGGATTCGGCGCAGGCGATGTTCCAGTCGCTGTTCTTCGTTGCCGAGCGCTACGACCTCTCCGCGGTCGGCCGCGTCAAGATGAACATGCGCCTCGAGCTCGATGCGCCCGATACCCATCGCACGCTGCGCAAGGAAGACATCCTGGCGGTGATCAAGACGCTGGTCGATCTGCGCGACGGCAAGGGTGAGATCGACGACATCGACCACCTCGGCAACCGCCGGGTGCGCTCGGTCGGCGAGCTGATGGAGAACCAGTACCGGATCGGCCTGCTCCGCATGGAGCGCGCCATCAAGGAGCGCATGTCGAGCGTCGATATCGACACCGTGATGCCGCAGGACCTGATCAACGCCAAGCCCGCGGCTGCCGCGGTGCGCGAGTTCTTCGGTTCCTCGCAGCTGTCGCAGTTCATGGACCAGACCAACCCGCTGTCGGAGATCACCCACAAGCGGCGCCTGTCGGCGCTTGGCCCGGGCGGTCTGACCCGCGAGCGTGCCGGCTTCGAAGTCCGCGACGTGCATCCGACGCATTACGGCCGTATCTGCCCGATCGAAACGCCGGAAGGTCCGAACATCGGTCTGATCAACTCGCTGGCGACGTTCGCGCGCGTCAACAAGTACGGCTTCGTCGAGACGCCGTATCGCAAGATCAAGGACGGCCGGGTCACCGACGAGGTGGTCTATCTGTCGGCGATGGAAGAGGGCCGCTACCGCGTCGCGCAGGCCAACGTGCCGCTCGATGCCAAGGGCCGCTTCACCGACGACCTCGTGGTCTGCCGTCATGCCGGCGAAGTGCTGCCGGTGACGCCCGACAAGGTCGACTACATGGACGTGTCGCCGAAGCAGCTGGTTTCGGTCGCCGCGGCGCTGATCCCGTTCCTCGAGAACGACGACGCCAACCGCGCGCTGATGGGCTCGAACATGCAGCGCCAGGCGGTGCCGCTGGTTCGCGCCGAGGCGCCGTTCGTCGGCACCGGCATGGAAGGCGTGGTCGCCCGTGACTCGGGCGCGGCGATTGCCGCGCGCCGCTCGGGCGTGATCGACCAGATCGACGCCACCCGCGTCGTGATCCGCGCCACCGAGGATCTCGATCCGACCAAGTCGGGCGTCGATATCTACCGGCTGATGAAGTACCAGCGCTCGAACCAGTCGACCTGCATCAACCAGCGTCCGCTGGTGAAGGTCGGCGACATCGTCAAGAAGGGCGACATCATCGCTGACGGTCCGTCGACCGATCTCGGCGAGCTCGCGCTCGGCCGCAACGTGCTGGTCGCGTTCATGCCGTGGAACGGCTACAACTTCGAAGACTCGATCCTGCTCTCCGAG
>DASVOL010000646.1:0-4747 GCA_036383375.1 Bradyrhizobium sp.
CCCGCGCCGCCGAAGCCGGCCGTTGCGACAGCGCCGACCGCAGCGCCGCCTCCGCCGAAAGCGCCCGAGATCGCGCTGCCGCCACCCGCGCCTCCGCCGCCGGTGGTGATCCAGCCCACGCCGGCCCCGAGCAATTCGCCTGTTCTCGCCGATGACCCGACGATCAAGGGCCTGAACGAAAAGCTCGACAAGAACCCGGATGACGCGGCTGCGCTGTATCGCCGCGGCCAGGTCTTTGCCAGCAAGGGTGCCTACGACCTCGCGGTGAAGGATTTCACCAACTCGCTGCGGCTGAACCCGAAGGATGTCGAGGCCTACAACAACCGCTGCTGGGTCCGCACCGTGATCGGCGACCTGCAGGCGGCGCTGAAGGACTGCAACGAGGCATTGCGGCTGCGCCCGAATTTCGTCGATGCGCTCGACAGCCGCGGCCTGATGAACCTGAAGGGCGGGCAGAACAAGAACGCCATCGCCGACTTCGACGCCGCCCTGAAGATCAACCCGCGGCTGACCTCGTCGCTGTACGGGCGTGGCCTCGCCAAGAAGCGCAACGGCGCGGTCGCGGAGGGCGATCTCGACATCGCCAACGCCAAGGCGATGGACCCGAACATCGTCAAGGAATTCGCCGACTACGGCGTGCAGTGAGATATGAAACCGGGTCTGCGCGCGGCTCGAACCGCTGCTGCAATGGCGCGACTAATCAGAGGGTGCATGCCGGGCAGCGATGCCCGCGATCAATCCGAAGCGTTGCATGGAACCGCGCCGGCCGGCGCAGGAGGGACCGAAATGTTCAAGCCGTCGGCAAGGGCCGCGATCCTTTCAATCGTGACCGTCGGCACTGTGCTGTTATCAGGCATGGCGGCCGCCCGCGCGGGTGACGTGACCGAGGATCAGATCATCAAGGCGCTGACGCCCGAGAAGAAGCCGCTGACCCGCGGCCTCTCGGTCGGCCCGCAGACCACCTCGCCCGGACTGAACGCCGACCAGGCCAAATTCGTGCAGAGCATCCGCGGCCGCGCCACCCGCTCGCTGTCCTCGACCGAGCGCGAGGAAATCGCGACCATCGTCGAGGACAAGCCGAAGATCGATCTCGAGATCAATTTCGACTACAACTCCGCCGACATCAGCGCCAAGTCGCTGCCCTCGGTGCAGGCGCTCGGCCGCGCCCTGACCAATCAGGACCTGAAGGGCTCGACCTTCGTGGTCGCCGGCCACACCGACGCCGCCGGCGGCGAGGACTACAATCAGGGCCTGTCGGAGCGCCGCGCCGACGCCATCAAGCGCTATCTGGTCGACAAATACGGCATCAACGGCACCGATCTCGTCACCGTCGGCTATGGCAAGAGCAAGCTGAAGGACCCGAGCCACCCGATGGCGGACGTCAACCGGCGCGTGCAGGTCGTGAACATGGAAAACAAGGACACCGCCGCCAAATGATCTGCGCCAAGTGATCCAGAGGTGATGGGCGGTGGCGCGGCCCCTTTTTGAGGTTACAATGCGTCCCGCACCCCGGCGGGGCGCATTTGCTTTGGGGCGAACGCCCAAAACGGCCTACAGGTGATCCGCCTCACATGACGTCAGGGCATGATCCGGAACAATGGACCCCGGCCTTTCCGATGCCCATACACTACGACGGCGAGATGAGACTTCGACGTGCGCCCAAGACAATCCCTGTCGATACGCGCCAAGTTCTGGATTGATCAGGCGATGAACTTTTCCCAGTACCTCAAGCCTGCGCTCGGCACGGTGGTCTTCCTCGCGCTGGCGATCGCCTATTACGCGTTCGAACACCGCTCCCATCCGGAGGAGAAGGAAACACCGGGCCAGGCGCTGGTCGTGGTGACGAAGTCGACCAATGCCTGCTTCTCCGACATGGTCCGGGTCACCGGCTTCATCGTGCCGCGCCGCGAGGCGCAGGTGAATGTCGACCAGGACGGCTCCAAGGTCACCGACGTGCTGGTTCGCGAGGGCGACATCGTGACCGAGAACCAGGAACTGGCGCGGCTGACCCCGCCGCCGCAGCAGGCGGCGCAGGGCAATGCCAAGCCGATCGTGCTGCGCGCACCGGCCGCCGGCCTCGTCACCGAGGTGCGCACCGCGCCCGGCGCCCCCGCCTCGCCGCAGGCTCCGCCGATGTTCAAGATCTCCGTCAACAACGAGATCGAGCTCGACGCCGAGGTGCCGAGCTTCCAGCTCCTGAAGCTCAGTCCCGGCGCCAATGTCCGGATCAGCCGCGACGACGCGCCCGACATCGTCGGCAAGGTCCGCCAGATTTCGCCGCAGATCGACCGCGCCACCCAGCTCGGGCACGTCCGCATCACCATCAACAACAATCCGACGCTGAAGGTCGGCATGTTCGCGCGCGCCAATATCGATGCCAAGCGCTCATGCGGCGTCGCGGTGCCGCGCACCGAGATCGACCGCCTGACCCTGCAGGTCGTGAAGGGCAACACGGTTGAGACCCGCAGGGTGCGCGTCGGGCTGACCTCCGACACCTCGACCGAAATTCTTGAAGGCCTCGACGTCGGCGAAATCGTCGTGGCCGATGCTGGCACCTCGCTGCATGACGGCGACCAGATCAAGACCATGTTCGCCGACGAACTCGATCGCACGCGATCACGCTAATTCGGATACGCTAATGGCTTTGAACATCTCGGCATGGTCGATCCGGAACCCGCTTCCCTCGATCGTCTTCTCGATCATCCTGCTGGTGCTGGGATGGGTCTCCTTCACCAAGCTCGCGGTGACGCGGCTGCCGAGCGCCGACATCCCGGTGATCTCGGTCGCGGTCTCGCAGTTCGGCGCCGCGCCTTCGGAACTTGAATCGCAGGTCACCAAGACGATCGAGGACGGCGTCTCCGGCGTCGAAGGCGTGCGCCATATCTCCTCTTCGATCACCGACGGCCTGTCGGTGACCACGATCCAGTTCGCGCTGGAGACCAACACCGACCGCGCGCTCAACGACGTCAAGGACGCGGTCACCCGCGTGCGCGCCAACCTGCCGCAGAACGTAACCGAGCCCTTGATCCAGCGCGTCGACGTGATCGGCCTGCCGATCGTGACCTATGCCGCGATCTCGCCCGGCAAGACGCCGGAGCAGCTCTCATATTTCGTCGACGACGTGGTCAAGCGCGCGTTGCAGGGCGTGCGCGGCGTCGCCCAGGTCGAGCGCATCGGCGGTGTCGAGCGCGAGATCCTGGTCTCGCTCGATCCCGACAAGTTGCAGGCGGTGGGACTCACCGCGGTCAATGTCAGCCAGATCCTGCGCGGCACCAATGTCGACGTTGCCGGCGGCCGCGCCGAGATCGGCAAGAACGACCAGGCGATCCGGACGCTCGCCGGCGCCAAGACGCTGAACGAGCTCGCCGGCACGATGATTCCGCTGTTCGGCGGCGGTGAGATCCGGCTCGACGATCTCGGCACCGTCACCGACACCATCGCCGACCGCCGCACCTTCGCCCGCTTCAACGGCGAGCCGGTGGTGGCGCTCGGCATCAAGCGCTCCAAGGGCGCCAGCGACGTCGTCGTCGCGGCCGCGGTGCAGAAGCGGATCGACGCGCTGAAGGTTGCCTATCCCGACGTCGACCTCAAGCTGATCGACACCTCGGTCGAGTTCACCAAGGGCAATTACGAGGCCGCGATCTCGACCTTGTTCGAAGGCGCGATCCTCGCCGTCATCATCGTGCTGCTGTTCCTGCGCGACATGCGCGCCACCATCATTGCCGCGGTCTCGCTGCCGCTGTCGATCTTCCCGGCGTTCTGGGCGATGGACCTGCTCGGCTTCTCGCTCAACCTCGTCTCCTTCCTCGCCATCACGCTGTCGACCGGCATCCTGGTCGACGACGCCATCGTCGAGATCGAGAACATCGTCCGCCACATGCGGATGGGCAAGACGCCTTACCGCGCCGCGCTCGAGGCCGCCGACGAGATCGGCCTTGCGGTGATCGCGATCTCGCTCACCATCATCGCGATCTTCGCCCCCGCGAGCTTCATGTCCGGGATCGCCGGGCAATTCTTCAAGCAGTTCGGCATCACCGTGTCGGTGCAGGTGTTCTTCTCGCTGCTCGCCGCGCGCTTCGTGACGCCGATGCTGGCCGCCTATTTCCTCAAGCATCACGACCACGACGATCCGCCGCCCGGCCGCATCCTGCGCAGCTATCACGGCCTCGTCACCTGGTCGGTGAAGCACCATTACATCACCGTGCTGATCGGCTTTGCAGTGTTCGCCGCGTCGATCTGGAGCATCACGCTGCTGCCGCAGGGCTTCCTGCCGGCGCAGGACACCGCGCGCTCGCTGCTTGCAATGGAGCTGCCGCCTGGCTCGCAGCTGGCCTATACCGAGAAGGTCACCGAGGAGATCGTGGCGCGCCTGCGCAAGCGGCCCGAGGTGCGCAGCGTGTTCGTCGATGGCGGCCGCGTGCCGCCGGGCATCCAGGAGGTACGCCGCGCCGCGCTGATCATCAACTACACGCCAAAGGCGGACCGCAGGATCACCCAGCGCGAGCTGGAGCTGTCGATCGGCAAGGAGCTCGATAACGTTCCCGATATCAGGTTCTGGTTCCTCGACGAGAACGGCCTGCGCGCCATCTCGCTGGTGGTCACCGGCACCGACAGCAACATCGTCAACAACGTCGCCAGCGAACTGGCGACGCAGATGAAGCGGATTCCGATCATCGCCAACGTGATCTCGGAGACCGCGCTCGACCGGCCCGAGCTGCGCATCCGCCCGCGCGCCGAGCTCGCGGCG
>DASVOL010000647.1:0-4409 GCA_036383375.1 Bradyrhizobium sp.
TCGGCGACGGCTCGCGCGTCTGCAACATCTACAAGGAGGCCGGCCACGCCGCCGCGCCGTCCGACCCAAGCGAGAAGGCAAAGCCATGAGCAAGCAGCGATCGGCAATCCGCGGGTTGGTCTTCGCCGCGTCAGTCACCGCCGCAATGCCGGCGATGGCGACCGCGGGAGACCTGCGCGACATCAATGTCGGCATGGACATCGGCAAGGTTCCCGACGCGGGATACATCAACCTGACCTGCATCGGAGAGAAGACGCACAGATTGGCGGAATGGGCGCAGTGGGCGGCTTGCCCGGCCGGGCCAGACCAGTTGCGCGGCATCCGTTTCGAATATGACCGCGAGACCGCGCGGGAAGGCACCATGGTCGGCGGCCATCCGGCGATCCTGACCGTGATGATCGACAAGGACGCCAGGATCGCGGCGCTGACGATCGAGACCGATCCGAAGGCGCGGCTCTATCTGCGCAAGAAGGCGTTCCTGCTCGGCCTGCAGGCGAAGTCGCGCTATGGCGACGACGGCTGGACCTGCTCGGAGGCAAAGCCGGGCGCCGACAAGCAGGAGGTCGGTGGCGTATTCGTCGACGAGACCTGCAGCAAGACCACCGATGGCCGGACCGTCGAGATCGAGCGTCACCTCTATCGTGAGCCGAACAAGGAACTCAAGGACATGACCGACGAGACCCGGATCACGATTCGCCGCGCGGGGTCGTAGAGCTTGACTGAAGACGCGGTCAACGAAAGTCAGGCGCGTTTGGTTCGCTCGTCATGCCCGGCCTTTTGCCGGGCATCCACGTCTTTGCTCCAATCAGGCACGAAAGACGTGGATGGCCGGGACAAGCCCGGCCATGACGGATGAGGAATCGTAGGTGCTAATCCGCCCGATCTCAGGTCTCGATCGGCGCTGCGTCGATGTCGATCTGCGGCAGCAGGCCGGGTGACTGCCGTTCGACCAGCTCGCGCATCTTTCCGATGATTGCCTTGCTGTCCGCCGAGATGATCGAGCTCGGGCCCGCGACCGTGATGACGAGCGGGGGTGTCTGGTCGGCCTCGGTCAGCCGCATCGCAATCGCGCTCAGGCCGGGCGTGCCCATGTCGCGCGTATAGGCGAAGCCCTGGCGGCGGATTATCGCCAGCGCCTGCTGGATATCGCCGAATCGGACGGCGGATGACGTCGCTTCCTCGGCGTTGATCCGCTGCACGATCCGCCGCGCATCCTCGTCGTTCATCAGGCTGAGAAACACCCGGCCCGGCGTCGAGTGGGTCAGCAGCCGCCGTGCGCCGGGCTCCAGATAATAGCGCACTGGCGTCGTGCCCTGCAGCACGCGGATGTACTGGCTGTAGAGCTGGTTGCGCGCCACCACGAAGGTGGTCAGCCGCGTCGCCTCGTGCAGCTCGCGCGTGATCGCATCGAGCGTCGCTCCCGGCAATGGCTGGCTCGTGAGCCAGCCGCCGAGCAGGGCGACGCGGACCGTCGGCCGGTAGCTGCGCGTCTGCCGGTCATGGTCGAGATAGCCGAGTTCGACGAGACTCTTCAGCAGCGCCGACGTGCTCGACGGCGGATAGTTCAGCCGGCGCGCGATCTCGGTCATGGCCGCGGGCCGTTCGATCTCGGCAAAATACTCGAAGATGCGGAGCACGCGATGCGCCGACTTGACGATTGACGGATCGGAGCTGCCGTCGGCGGCGCGGAACAACTCGTCATGCCGGTTGGCCTCGATCACCATCGCTGCGGGATCGTCCGATTGCGTGCGCACGCGATCGGCGACGATGCGCCGGCGGCCCCGCCGGGACGGGGGCTGGGTATCGGAGCGAACGTCCTTCATCTTCTCGCCGCTCGTGTCCTTGAAGGCAGCGCAAGCCTGGTGCGCTGCAACATCCATTGTCGCGTTGTGCTGTCGAATGTGCAGCGAAACCAGCGGAGGTCAAGCGTCCGCGCTGCAGCATGACCTGGCGTGAGATCCGCGAGCGGACGGCATTTCCTCCATGTATCTGAAATTATTCTCGCGCGGGCGTCCGCCAGTGGACTTCGTAGCGATCGTTCCCGATGTTGCGGGCGAAGTTTGAACACCGAGCGATGACATCCCGCACACCGGCGAGGCTGCCGCGACGTCATCCCGAACCAGGAGAGCCCCGATGCAGATGAGCGCGCGCGACCTTCGCAGCTCCAACGATGCCGCCGATCCGGCCCGCCACATCTCGCATGATTGCGCTGGCCTCAACTTCTATGATCTCGATCGCGGGCTCCGCGGCCTTCTGGGGCTCTATCTGTCGCGCGAGGATCGCGAGCGGCTGGAGCCGCACTTCAAGCGACTCGGCGAACTGGCGGGCGGCAGGCTCGACGGGTTGGCCCGGATCGCCGACAAGCATGCACCGGTGCTCAATCCGAGGGACGCCTACGGCCGCGACGAGGACTGGATCGATTATCATCCGGCCTACCGCGAGATGGAGGCGATCGCGTTCGGCGATTTCCAGTTCCATGCCATGAGCCATCGCGCCGGCGTACTCGGCATGGACCGGCCGCTGCCGGCAGTCGCCAAATACGTGTTTCAGTATCTGTTCGTGCAGTCCGAGTTCGGGCTGATGTGCCCGATCAGCGTCACCGACACCTCGACGCACCTGATCCGCAAGTTCGGCTCCGACGAGCTCAAGGCCTATCTGCTGCCGAAGATGCTGTCGGACGACATGACGACACTGTGGAAGGGCACCCAGTTCATGACCGAGCGCGCCGGTGGCTCCGACGTCGGCGCGGTCGAGACCGTTGCACGCCGGGATGGCGACGTCTGGCGTCTGACCGGCGACAAATGGTTCTGCTCGCATGCCGATGCCGACGTCGCGCTGATGCTGGCGCGGCCGGAAGGTGCGCCCGATGGCACCAGGGGGCTCGCACTGTTCGCGCTGCCGCGCCGTCTCAAGGACGGCCGGCGCAACAGCTACCGGATCGTCCGCCTCAAGGACAAGCTCGGCACCAAGTCGATGGCGTCGGGCGAGATCCGGCTCGACAACGCGGTTGCCTATCTGGTCGGTGATCCCACGCAGGGCCTCAAGCAGATGATGGAGCAGGTCAACCTCTCGCGCCTGTCGCACGGCGTGCGTGCCGCCGCGATGATGCGGCGCTGTGTCAATGAGGCTGTTGTCAGCGCCTCGTCGCGCGTGGCGTTCGGCCAGCGCGTCATGGATTTCCCGCTGCTGCGCCGTCAGCTGATGAAACTGATCGTGCCGACCGAGCAGGCGCTGTCGATGATGCTGCTGGCGGCGCGCGCGATGGACGATGCCAATGCCAGTTCGGCGCAGGCGAAGGATCTGCTGCGCATCCTGACGCCGCTATTGAAATACCGCGCCTGCCGCGACAACATTCCGGTCGCCACCGGTGCGATGGAGGTGCGCGGCGGCAACGGCTACATCGAGGAATGGGTGCAGCCGCGGCTGGTGCGAGACGCCCATGTCGGCGTGCTCTGGGAGGGCACCAGCAACATCAACGCGCTTGACATCATTTCGCGCGCCGTCGGCAAGAGCGGCGCGCACCGGGCGCTTGCCGAAGTCCTTCAGTCGCGCCTCGAGCAAGCGAAGGCGTTGCCCGAGCCGTTCCGCAACCGTCTTCGGACAGCGCTCGATCGTTCGATCGGCTTTGCCGAGCAGGTCGCGACCGATCCCGGCTCGGAGCACACCGCGCGGCTGGCCGCGAGCGCGCTCTACCATGCGGCATCGGCGATCACGCTCGCGTGGGAAGGATCCCAGCCGGAGGTCGATGCAAGGCGCCTGTTGCTGTCGCGTTTCGTGCTCGAGCATCGCCTGACCGCGAAGGATCCGCTGGCGCCGGCCGACGACGCGTGGGAGCGCGAGGCCATCGCGCTGGTGCTCGGGGACGAAGCGGTTCCACTCGCACGGGCGACGGCGTTGCTGGTTGCCTGATCGCCGGGTGCTGGCGCGGATTAATGCCGTGCCAGCAGCGCCACGATGATCAGGGCCAGGATGGCGCACAGCACCTTCCAGAAGGTCACGGGATCGCGGTCGTGCAGCGATTTGCGGGTCGTGACGGCGGGGCCGGCCCAGGTCGCGCCGTTCTCCAGCTCATGCGCGAACTCGATGGCGTCGCCGAAGCGTTGCGCGGGCTCGACGCTGAGCGCCTTGCCGATCACGGCGTCGAGCCAGGCCGGCAGGTCCGGCCGGTAACGCGACAGCGGCGCCGGCTTGCCGAACCGCGGCCGCGAGAACGGCTCGATCTCGCCGAACGGATAGTTCGCGGTGAACATCCGGTAGACGGTGACGCCGAGCGCGAACAGATCGGAGGCCTCGTCGCCGGCCTTGCCGCCGAACAGCTCGGGCGCCATGTAGCTCGCGGTGCCCGGAATGTCCTCGGCGGGAAAATCCTCCAGCAGCGGGACGCGCGCGACGCCGAGGTCGACCAGGCG
>DASVOL010000648.1:0-1705 GCA_036383375.1 Bradyrhizobium sp.
AGCTGGGCGCCGAGCGGACCGTCGGTCACCTTGCGCAGCGATTTCAGGTCGGGGAGGATGTAGGGCAGATCGAAGACTTCGAATTCCTTGATGCCGATCGGGCCGAACTTCGAGTTCGACGGCGCCAGCATCTGCACCGCGCCGAGCTGCAGCGCCTCGAGTTCTTCCTTGTCCTTGTAGAGCGTCGAGTTCGGATAGACCTCGACCTTCACCTTGCCGCCGGTATACTTCTCGGCGAGTTCCTTGAACTTGTCGGCCGCCTTGCCCTTCGGCGTATCCGAGGCCACCACGTGGCTGAACTTGATGACGATCGGCGACTGCGCCGAGGCCTGCCCGACAAAGGTCAAGGCCGCGATCGATGCCGCAGCCAAAATGAATTTACGCATGTTTCCTCCCGCGTATTGCGGAGCACGAATACCGGCCCCGAGACATCCGGTCGCACCATTACAGACAAGCAACGACGATTGCCATTGCCCCTTTAGCAGGGGCTGATTTGCGCCATTGCTGCACTGCAAAATACAATGCGGCGGTATCCCTTTCGGCTCTTGCGACCGTTCAATGACACCGCCCGCACGCTGTGCCCGGCCATGGCGGCACGGTCAATGCGAGGTTTGGCAATGGCGAGTTCGCCGGGCGCGAATGCTGGTGCCCATATTTGATGTCGTCCCTGCCAAGCTTACTACCCGTCATCCTGAGGAGCCGCGAAGCGGCGTCTCGAAGGATCGACGGCCCGGCTCGTGGCCGTGCATCCTTCGAGGCTCGCAAGAGCTCGCACCTCAGGATGACGGGATGGGTGAGTTCACGTGTCAAAAAAAGTTGACGGTGAGCGTCCGCATTCTCGCGGCAGGTTGCCCGTCGTGGCACCCCTCCGAACGAACATGGCGCCATACGGCAGGCACGAACGCTGCATCGGCGGCAACAGCCGCCCGCATCCTCATTGCGTGATGGTCTTGGCCAGTTCGACAAGCGGTCCCGGCTCGACCCGAACATCTCCGGCGAACGGTCGCTCCTGCAGACCGATGAGTCCCAGCGCCATCACCACCGCGATCGAGAACACGCCGAGCGCCGTGATCTGCGCACCGGCCTTGTTCAGATGCACCAGCCCGATCGCGATCTGCGTGACCACGCCGAGGACGATCACCAGGATCCACTTGGCATCGATCGTGCGATCGGACGCCAGCGCAAGCCGTTCGGAGCGCGCACTGCCGGCGCGGACCGCCGCATTGAGCAGGGCCGTCTGCACTGGCGCGCCCGCCTTCTGCGCGATCCTGGGATCGCTGACTTCCTGCAGCAGCGCGTTATAGGCGGACTCGGCTGTGCGGGCCTCATGGTCCTCCGTCATCGCCGGCCACTCATCATTCACCAGGGCCGCGACGTATTTGGCGAGGACGGATCGGGCTTTGCGCATGTCCAGCGCAGAGGCGATGCTGAGCGCGTCGACGTTGCGCAATTCCCCCGCCTCCGCTTGCACCGCACGGGCCGCTTGACGGTTGCGATCGGCAATATCACTGGCGAGAAATCCGGTCTGCAACGCAAACAGCACGCCGACCGCACCAAAGAACGGCGCCACGACGCCCTCGACGCGGCGCCTCGCCCGAGCGGTTGCCGGGCTGAAACTGGCGATGACGATCGCAGCACCGGTCGCCGCATAGAGGACGACGAGAACGGCAAACAATTCGTATGTCGGAAAGTCCAGCCAGGCCTT
>DASVOL010000649.1:0-1934 GCA_036383375.1 Bradyrhizobium sp.
GCGCGCTGTCCTACGGGCTCTGCGAATATCAGCGCACGCTCGCGGTGCTGAAAACCCACGGCTGGTCGCCGAGCCGCTGCATCCCGCATGGCGGCCACCAGATGTCGCTCAACATCGCGGCCGGCCTCGGCCTCGGCGGCACTGAGAGCTATCCCGACCTGTTCCAGCCCTATGGCGGGTTCCCCGACGGCGTGCGCGTCGAGGGCGGCCACATCGTGATGCCCGATCTCCCCGGCATCGGCTTCGAGGGCAAGTCGGATCTCTATGCGGAGATGAAGGCGCTGGCGGCGTAGGCGGTACCATCCGGCCGGGCCGGCAGGCTCGGGTCCGCCTGTGAAATAATTGAGCAACGCTCAAAATAATATTGAACGTTGCTCACGTTCCGATATACTCATACGGGAGCGGCGCCTTCCGCGGATCTCCGGGGAGGCGCCCGAACCGGCCATGAGGATCACCGCATGCCATATTCAGCGAAGAATCTCCGGGACGCCGCCGATGCCGGGGTGATCAGCGCCGCTGATCTCGACCGGTTGCTTGCCTTCCTGGCAAGCCACGACGGGCAGGGCTCGGCCGGCGAAGCAGCTCCGGCGGCCCGGTTCGATGCCGCCCATGTGCTCTGGTACGCCGGCGCGCTGATCGTGATCGGCGCCATGGGCCTGTTCTCGACCCTGGCCTTTACCCAGATGGGTGGACGGGCGCTGACGGCCTGCGCGATCGCCTACGCCACCGCCTTCGCGGTGGCCGGTCACCATCTCTGGTACGGCAAGGATCTGCGGGTTCCCGGCGGCTTGCTGATCGCGATCGCGGTCTCGATGGCGCCGCTTGCAGTCTACGGCATCCAGGACGAGCTCGGCTGGTGGGGCAAGTTCGGCAAGCCCGGAACCGTGCAGGACTTCTACGTCTGGGTGAAAGGCAGCTGGATCTTCATGGAGATCGCGACCGTCGTCGCCGGAATCGTCGCGCTGCGCTATTTCCGCTTCGCCTTCATCGTCGCGATCATCGCGTTCGCACTGTGGTTCATGTCAATGGATCTGGCGCCATGGTTCAGCGGCACGAATTATGCCGACTTCGAGACGCGGCGCCGGGTGTCGGTGTGGTTCGGATTGGCCGTGCTCGCGGTGGCCTGGATTGTCGACTATCGCAGCCGCAATGGCGATTTTGCGTTCTGGCTGCATCTGTTCGGCCTGATGGCGTTCTGGGGCGGCATCACCGCGTCCGAAGGTTCGACCGAACTCTCGAAAGCGGTCTATTGCCTGCTCAATGTCGGTCTGGTCGCGGTTGCGGTGATCCTGATGCGGCGCGCCTATGCGGTGTTCGGCGCGTTCGGCATCTGCATCTATCTCGGACATCTTGCCGACGTCGTGTTCAAGGACTCGCTGTGGTTTCCGTTCTCGCTGTCGCTGATCGGAATTGCGGTAATCGCCGCAGGCCTGCTCTACCATCGCAACGAGCGTGCGATCGCCGCCTGGCTCGCGGCGCATCTGCCGGCGGGGCTGCGGCCGCGGTCCGCCACCGCGTGACGCCGGCCGCGCATCGAGAGACCGCTTTAGAACCGGTACAATCTGGAATCCCTACAAGAAGCGCGGCGCGCGAGCGCTGCTCTTCGTTTCCCGGCGCAAATCCGGAAGCCGACAGAAACCATTTGCATCCTTGACTTTTCCAACCCGGCGCGCGCTCCGCGCAGCGCCTGCGCGCTTTCATCGCGATTTTATTCCGGCCTCACGCAAAAATTTTCTGAAGTCCGTCGTCTGGACGCACCGCGCCTCACCTCACTAGAGGACTGCGCATCGCCTTCACGCAAGGCGACAGTTGCTTCGAGAATTGCTTGGGGACGACGTCATGACATCAGGATCACAAACCAGCCGACGCAGTGTTGTGCTTGCGAAGCTGTCGCTGCTCACGGCGAGTTATCTCGCACTCGCCGTTCCGGTCGC
>DASVOL010000650.1:0-15500 GCA_036383375.1 Bradyrhizobium sp.
CACCATATGTCCGGGTCCACGGACCCGGCCAGGGACAGTTCCCTAAAGGATCGATAAGGCCCCGGGGATATATGGCTCCTGACGCACGACGCAGCTTCGCAGGGCTAATCTAGCTATCGTTGCCGCAATCCGCCAGCGGTATGACGCCGCGATCAAGGCTGACGCTCTCACCCTCCCCTGGAGGGGGAGGGTCGAGGCGCATGGAGCGCAGCGGAATGCGAACCGGGGTGGGGTGATCCCTCAACACGGGCACTGCACGCGTGGAGGGACTGTCACCCCACCTCGCCGCTCATTTCATGAGCGTCGATCCCAAGAGCGAGCTTCGCTCGTCTCGACCCCTCCAGGGGAGGATAAGAAAAATCAGCCGATCGCAATCCCGCCGCCGATGGTGCGGTTGAGCACCTGCGTGGCGCGCTCGATCCGCTCTACGGCGGCGTTGAGGGCATTGGAGACCGCGGCCTGGGTCGCGCGTGCGCTCCGTGGCGGCGCCGGACGAAGCGGGTGACCCGAGCCGGCCCCGCCCGGCCCCGCCCGGCCGACCGAATGGCGCTTCAATCAGCCTCCACCGCCCAGCCGCGCAACCATGTTCCTGGTGTAGTGCGCCAGCAGAACCGGCGCATTGTTGCCAAGCACGTCGATCCGTCCCCCGTGCTTGAGCACCAGCAACCCGACCAGATGGGTGATCAGCGCAGTCGCCTCGATGCGGACCATCGGCAGAAACGGCTTCGCCGTGGCCTTGCGGACCTGCTCGGCGAGCAGGGCGAGCAGAGCGTCCAGTTGCCGCTTGAGGGCCTCATCCAATCCGGACCCGAGCTTCTTCTTGCGGTCGCCATTGAACAGCACGAGCGACAGCGTCAGCTCGGACGGATGCGCGTCGTAATATTTGTAAATTGCAAGGGTCCCCCGTCGAAGCGATTTCGCGGGAACAGCGATGCCGTCCATCGCGGCCCTGACTTCTTCAGTGACTGCCGACAGCGATTCACCCAGCACCGCGGCGAAAATGTCCTCCTTCGATCGAAACAGCGGGTAGATCGCGCCTGTCGTGCACCCGGCCATTTGCGCGATCGCCCTGATCGACGCGCCCTCGAGGCCGGTAGCCTCAAATACACGACGCGCGGCGTCAACGATCACGCGACGACGATGAAGATCGAGGGTCTGCTGATAGGTTTGCGCAGCGGCAGACATTGACTCCTCGCCAATTCTGTAACATCGTTTTTAATAGATAACAGTGTTATTTGGCTTCGGCAAGCGCATGTCGGCGCTGCGGCCCCAAGGACTGCCGACGCCAGACGTCGTCCAGAATCCCTCCCGGAGAGCACCCATGCGTGAACACGAGACGGCACGCTCCATTGAGCCTCTGCTGGATGCAGAGCAAGTGCGGCGCGCGATCATCCGAAACCTGCCGAGCATCGACCACCACGGCGAGATCGTCGAGAACGTCGCACCGAATGCGATCCGCGTCCGGCTTCCGTATCAGCAGGCGTTCATGGGAGCCGAGTTGTGGCAAGACGGCAGCGGCGGCGTGTTCTCGGGACCGACGGTGATGGGCCTTGCCGACACCACGATGTACGGCTGCGTCCTGGCGGCCCTCGGAGCCAACGTCATCCCGGTGATGGCGGCCTTCAACATCACCTTCCTGCGGCCAGCCAGGGCTTCGGATCTGATCGCGGAGGCGCGCATCGTGCGCCGCGGCCGCCGCCTGCATTATCTCGAATGCTGGCTGACTTCGGACGGCGAACCTGAGCCTTGCGCCCACATCACGTCGACATATCGGGTTGCGGTACGGCCGGAGCGCTAGAGCCTATCCCGTTCCGATTGAATCGGAACGGGGCTCTAGATTCTTTGTTTTGACGCGTTTTCTTCACGCGAACCGGTATCCACTTCGCTCGAAAACGCTCTATGCACCACTCATGCGGTCCGGCGGACGATCGTTGGCAGATGCAGGCAAATAGATCGCATCTGGCCACGTCCGATCATATCAGTCCTGCCTGACTTCCCCGCAGGTGAAGCTGCCGCGAACTTCAGCCGATCGCGATGCCGCCGCCGATGGTGCGGTTGAGCACCTGCGTGGTGCGCTCGATCCGCTCGGCGGCGGCGTTGAGCGCATTGGAGACCGCGGCCTGGGTCGCGCGGGCGCGGTCGGTGGCGGCGCTGCGGGCATTGCGCAGCTGCTCGACCTCTTCCTCGAGGCTGCGGATGCGTGCGCCCGCATCGACCAGTTCGTCGCAGGCGGTGAGCGCCGCCATCACGGTGAGCCGCGCATCGCCGATCTCGCCGAACTTGCCGCGCAACGATTCGACGCGCTGCTGGAGATTTTCCGCGAGCTTGAGGAGCCGCACCTCCTGGCCCTCCTCGCAGGCCATCCGGTATTGCCGGCCATTGATGGTGACGTTGATGTGGCTCATCTGCCTTCTCCGCCATCGAGCACGGCGCGAATGGTGCCGATCGCCGCGTCGAGTTTTTCCGCGATGTCGCGATTGACGCGCTCGAGCTTGCGCGTCTTCACCAGCGATCCGTCGAGCTCGTCAGCAAGCCTGGAGCGATCGGCGCCGAGCGCCTGGATCCGGCTCGCCAATTCGTTTTCGTCGCGGTCGGCCTCGCGACGCCGCTCCACGGAGCTCTCCAGCGCATCGAGCGCTGCCATCAGCCGCTTTGTCGCAGCATCTATATCGGCAAGCGGTGCCTCGGTATTGCCAGACCCGTTGGCGAGACGATCACTCATGACACGCGGTGTGGACCCTTCAAGTCGGTCGGCTGGGGTAGCCTGATGGAAACAGGCCTGCCGCACGGCAAAACTGGCGGTTCGGCAAGCGGTTAGCGGACGAAATTTACGTGGCAAGCGAGGGAAGCGCAACGGCGGCGCCAAACTATGCACCGTTCAATGAAATTGGGCCGTTTTGAGCAACTTTTCCCCGTTTTGGGGCGTTTCATCGCCTTGGACTTGCGGAATTGAGGTGCTAATCCACCCTCCAACCCGTAAGGCCATCCACACGCGTATCGCGGCTGCCCGCCCCGATGCGTCCAGCATTCAGCTCCTCATTCCAGGCGGACTTTTCATCATGACGCAGGTCGATCACACCCGTATGGCCAATGCGATCCGTGGCCTTGCCATGGACGCCGTCGAGAAGGCGAATTCCGGCCATCCCGGCCTGCCGATGGGCGCCGCCGACATCGCGACCGTCCTGTTCACCAAATTCCTGAAATTCGATGCCGCCGACACGGCGTGGCCCGATCGCGACCGCTTCGTGCTCTCGGCCGGCCACGGCTCGATGCTGCTCTATGCGTTGCTGTATCTCACCGGCAACAAGGACATGACGCTCGACCAGCTCAAGCATTTCCGCCAGCTCGGATCGCTGACGCCGGGACACCCGGAGAACTTCCACACCAAGGGCATCGAGACCACCACCGGTCCGCTCGGCCAGGGCATTGCCACCGCGGTCGGCATGGCGCTCGCCGAGAAGATGCTCGCCGCGGAGTTCGGCAAGAAGATCGTCAGCCACCACACCTATGTGCTCGCCTCCGACGGCGACCTGATGGAAGGCATCTCGCAGGAAGCGATCGCGCTCGCCGGCCACTGGCGCCTCAACAAGATGATCGTGCTGTACGACGACAACGGCATCTCGATCGACGGTCCCACCTCGATCGCCGATTCCGTCGACCAGGTGAAGCGCTTCAAGTCGGCCGGCTGGGCCGCCGAATTGATCGACGGCCATGATCCGCAGGCGATTGCCGCTGCGATCACCCGCGCGCAGAAGTCCAGCAAGCCTTCGATGATCGCCTGCAAGACCACGATCGGCTTCGGCGCGCCGACCAGGGCCGGCACCGCGAAAGCCCATGGCGAGGCGCTCGGCGCCGCCGAGCTCAAGGGTGCCAAGGAGAAGCTCGGCATCTCGCTCGAGCCGTTCTCGGTGCCCGACGACGTGCTGAAGGCCTGGCGCGAGGCGGGTGCCCGCGGCGCCGCCGAACACAAGGCCTGGGACGAGCAGTTCGCCCAGCTCGGCAACCGCAAGCGCGCCGAGTTCGAGCGCCGCCTGCGTCACGAGCGGCCGCAATCGCTCGCCAAGGGACTGCGCGCCTTCAAGAAGGGCCTCTTGGAAAATCCGCTCAACGTCGCGACCCGCAAGTCGTCGGAAGCCGCGATCGAAGTGATCGCCGCCGCGATGCCGATGGAATTCGTGGCCGGCTCCGCCGACCTCACCGGCTCCAACAACAACAAGGCGAAGTCGGCGACAGGGTTCGCCGCCAAGACGCCGAAGGGCCGCTTCATCCATTACGGCATCCGCGAGCACGGCATGGCGGCATGCCTCAACGGCATCTTCCTGCATGGCGGCTTCGCGCCGAACGGCGCCACCTTCCTGGTGTTCACCGACTATGCGCGCGGTGCGATGCGGCTGTCGGCGCTGATGGGCACCGGCGTCGTCTATGTGATGACCCATGATTCGATCGGCCTCGGCGAGGACGGTCCGACGCACCAGCCGGTCGAGCACCTCTCCGCGCTGCGCGCGATGCCCAACATGCGCGTGTTCCGGCCCTGCGACGCGGTCGAGACCGCCGAGTGCTGGGAACTCGCGCTCAACCGGATCGACGGGCCGACGGTGCTGGCGCTGACCCGCCAGAACCTGCCGCAGCTCCGCACCACGGCGCCGAACGACAACCCGTGCAGCCACGGCGCCTACGAGCTGGTCGCGGCGCAGGGTGACGCAAAAGTGTCATTGTTCGCCTCCGGTTCCGAGGTCCAGATCGCGGTCGAGGCGCAGAAGCAGCTCGCCGGGCGCGGCATCGCGACGCGGGTCGTCTCGGTCCCGTCGCTGGAATTGCTCCTGGCGCAGCCCGCCGAGCGGCAAAATGCCGTGATCGGCAACGCCCCGGTCAAGATCGCGATCGAGGCTGCGGTGCGCTGGGGCTGGGATGCCGTGATCGGCCGCGACGGAGAATTCGTCGGCATGCACGGTTTCGGCGCCAGCGCCCCGGCGAAGGACCTTTTTCCGCACTTCGGCATTACCGCGGAGGCCGTCGTTAACGCTGCCCTGAAGCGCGTCTGACGCCGGCCTGACACCCGCCGGTCGAAGGTTGAGCTTGCCGCGAAAAAGGATTACCAAAGCTCCATCTTTTCCGCTCGCGTCCGGCTGAACCGGGCGTTCCGCCGTAAAACCCTCGTGGGACACCTCCCACGGGGCCGGCAGCAGCTTTTAGAGGAGACACAGCATGGCAATCCGCGTCGCGATCAACGGGTTTGGGCGTATCGGCCGCAATGTGTTGCGCGCCATCGCCGAGTCCGGCCGCAAGGACATCGAGGTGGTCGGCATCAACGACCTCGGCCCGGTCGAGACCAACGCGCACCTGCTGCGCTTCGATTCCGTGCATGGCCGCTTCCCGGGCACCGTGACCGTCGACGGTGACTCGATCAGCGTCGGCGACAACAAGATCAAGGTCTCGGCCGAGCGCGATCCCTCCAAGCTGCCGTGGAAGGCCCTCGGCGTCGACATCGCGCTGGAATGCACCGGCATCTTCACCGCCAAGGACAAGGCCTCTGCGCATCTTGCCGCCGGCGCCAAGCGCGTGCTGGTCTCGGCCCCTGCCGATGGCGCTGACGCCACCATCGTCTACGGCGTCAACCACGACACGCTGAACAGGGATCAGCTCGTCGTCTCCAACGGCTCCTGCACCACCAACTGCCTCGCGCCGGTTGCCAAGGTGCTGAACGAGACCGTCGGCATCGAGACCGGCTTCATGACCACGATCCACGCCTATACCGGCGACCAGCCGACGCTCGACACCCTGCACAAGGACCTCTATCGCGGCCGCGCGGCGGCGATGTCGATGATCCCGACCTCGACCGGTGCGGCGAAAGCCATCGGCCTGGTGCTGCCGGAACTGAAGGGCAAGCTCGACGGCGTCTCGATCCGCGTGCCGACCCCGAACGTCTCGGTGATCGATCTGAAGATCGTCGCCAAGCGCGCCACCGATGCCAAGGAAATCAACGAGGCGATGAAGCGCGCCTCCGAGCAGCAGCTCAAGGGCATCCTGGGCTTCACCACCGCGCCGAACGTCTCGATCGACTTCAACCACGATCCGCACTCGGCCACCTTCCACATGGACCAGACCAAGGTGCAGAACGGCACGCTGGTGCGCGTGATGGCCTGGTACGACAATGAGTGGGGCTTCTCGAACCGCATGGCCGACACTGCCGTTGCGATCGGCAAGCTGATCTAACACCGACCACCCGTGATGCCCGGCCCAGCGCCGGGCATCTGTGTGTTTGCCCTGCATGCGCGACCCGACGGCCGCGACATCGGCAAGCGAAAGCGACGCCGTCCGCTGGATGGCTGTGTCCGGCCGCACAGGAAACGCTCATGACAAAATCGTTCCGCACCCTCGACGACGTCAACGTGAAGGGCAAGCGCGTGCTGCTGCGCGTCGACCTCAACGTCCCCATGGAAGGCGGCCGCGTCACCGACGCCACACGGCTCGAGCGCGTTGCTCCCACCATCACCGAAGTCTCCGACAAGGGCGGCAAGGTGATCCTGCTCGCCCATTTCGGCCGGCCCAAGGGCCGCGATGCCAAGGATTCGCTGAAGCCGGTCGCGGAAGCGCTGTCGAAGGTCATCAAGCGCCCGGTCGCCTTCGCCGAGGACTGCATCGGCGAGCCGGCGGCCAAGGCGGTTGCGGCCCTCAAGGACGGTGACATTCTCTGCTTGGAGAACACTCGTTTTCACAAGGAGGAAGAGAAGAACGACGCCGGCTTCGTCGCTGAGTTGGCAAAACTCGGCGACATCTGGGTCAACGACGCCTTCTCCGCCGCGCACCGCGCCCACGCCTCGACCGAAGGCCTCGGCCACAAGCTGCCGGCCTATGCCGGTCGCACCATGCAGGCCGAGCTCGACGCACTGGGCAAGGCGCTCGAAGCCCCGACCAAGCCCGTGATCGCGATCATCGGCGGCGCCAAGGTCTCGACCAAGATCGACCTGTTGGAAAACCTCGTGAACAAGGTCGACGCGCTGGTGATCGGCGGCGGCATGGCCAACACCTTCCTGCACGCGCAGGGCATCGGCGTCGGCAAGTCGCTCGCCGAGAAGGACCTCGCGCCGACCGCGCTGCGGATCATGGAGAAGGCCAATGCGGCCAATTGCGCGATCATCCTGCCGGTCGATGCTGTCGTCGCCAACCAGTTCGCCGCCAACGCGCCGTCGCACGCCTACGGCCTCGACGCGATCCCGGCCGACGGCATGATCCTCGACGTCGGCCCGCAATCGATCGCGCGGATCCATGCCGCGATCGACGATGCCGCGACGCTGGTCTGGAACGGACCGCTCGGCGCCTTCGAGCTGACGCCGTTCGACCGCGGCACGGTGGTGTCGGCCAAGCATGCCGCTGAGCGCACCAAGGCCAGGAAGCTGATCTCGGTCGCCGGCGGCGGCGATACCGTGGCGGCGCTCAACCAGGCGGGCGTGGCCGGTGATTTTTCCTACGTCTCGACCGCGGGCGGCGCGTTTCTTGAATGGATGGAAGGCAAGCCGCTGCCGGGCGTCGAAGTTCTGAAAAAGGGTTGATCCAGAGCATGATCCGGAAAAGTGCGAAGCGGTTTTCCGAAAAGATCATGCTCAAACAATGAGCTGAAGCGCGATGACGATTCAATCTAGGCTCATCGCGCCTCAAATCCGCGAACGCGCATTACAGGGAGAAATGGAATGGCTCGCATCACGTTGCGGCAACTGCTCGATCACGCGGCCGAGCACGATTACGGCGTACCTGCCTTCAACATCAACAACATGGAGCAGGCCCTGGCGATCATGGCCGCGGCCTCCGAGGTCGACGCGCCGGTCATCATCCAGGCCTCGCGCGGTGCGCGGTCCTACGCCAACGACGTCATGCTCAAGCACATGATGGATGCCGTCACCGAGATCTACCCGCAGATCCCGGTCTGCGTGCATCTCGACCACGGCAACGAGCCTGCGACCTGTATGACCGCGATCCAGGCCGGCTTCACCTCTGTCATGATGGACGGCTCGTTGAAGGCCGACGGCAAGACCCCCGGCGACTGGGACTACAATGTCGGCGTCACCCGGACGGTGACCGGCATGGCCCATCTCGGCGGCATCTCGGTGGAAGGCGAGCTCGGCGTGCTCGGCTCGCTCGAGACCGGCATGGGCGACAAGGAAGACGGCCACGGCGCCGAGGGCAAGCTGTCGCATGACCAGCTGCTGACCAATCCGGACGAAGCCGTGAAGTTCGTCAAGGAAACCAAGGTCGACGCGCTGGCGATCGCGATGGGCACCTCGCACGGTGCCTACAAGTTCACCCGCAAGCCCGACGGCGACATCCTCGCCATGAACGTGATCGAGGAAATCCATCGCAAGCTGCCGAACACGCATCTCGTCATGCACGGCTCCTCGTCGGTGCCGCAGGAGCTGCAGGAGATCATCAACGCCAATGGCGGCAAGATGAAGCCGACCTGGGGCGTGCCGGTCGCCGAGATCCAGCGCGGCATCAAGAACGGCGTGCGCAAGATCAACATCGACACCGACAACCGGATGGCGATGACCGGCCAGATCCGCAAGGTGCTGAAGGACAATCCGGAAGAGTTCGATCCGCGCAAATACCTGAAGCCTGCGATGGAGGCGATGACCAAGCTGTGCAAGCAGCGCCTGCAGGAGTTCAACACCGCGGGCCAGGCCAGCAAGATCAAGAAGGTGCTGACCACGGCGGAAATGGCCAAGCGCTACGCTTCGGGCGCGCTCGATCCCAAGGTTGCTTGAGAAACCGCCTGACAACTTCTCGCCTGAATCATTAAGGCGGGACACCGGTTCTGACGCAGTCGGAAACGGTGTCCCGGGGCTTGATCGCCGGCTGCGACAAACATCGGCCGCGACGAACGTTTTCTAGGCATTTGCCCGAGAACCGCCTATTTTGGTTTGCAAAGGCAATGGCTCCGGAGGACGCCCCCGATGAACCTCGCTGACCTCAACAAAATTGCACTCGCCATGGTCACCCCGGGCAAGGGCATCCTCGCCGCCGACGAATCCTCCGGCACCATCAAGAAGCGTTTCGACGCCATCAAGGTCGATTCGACCGAAGACAGTCGCCGCGACTATCGTGAGATGCTGTTCCGCACGCAGGAGGCGATGAGCAAGTACATCTCCGGCGTCATCCTCTACGACGAGACGATCTGGCAGAATGCCAAGGATGGCACGCCGCTGGTCAAGTTGATCGAGCAGGCCGGCAGCATTCCCGGCATCAAGGTCGACGAAGGCACCCAGGCGCTGCCGAACTGCCCGGGTGAACTCGTCACCGTCGGCCTCGACAAGCTCGCCGAGCGCTTGAAGAAATATTACGAGCGCGGCGCGCGGTTTGCGAAATGGCGCGCCGTGATCGATATCGGGCCGCGGATCCCGACCCAGACCGCGGTCCGCGTCAATGCGCATGCACTGGCGCGCTATGCCGCGCTGTGCCAGGCCGCGCAGATCGTCCCGATCGTCGAGCCCGAGGTGCTGATGGACGGCGATCACGACATCGACCGCTGCTACGAGGTGACGCAGCGCGTGCTCAACCGTACCTTCCAGGAATTGCGGGTGCAGCGCGTCGCGCTCGAGGGCATGATCCTGAAGCCCAACATGGTGATCTCGGGCAAGAAGTGCCCGAAGCAGGCGTCGGTGCAGGAAGTCGCCGAGAAGACCATCCGCCTGCTCAAGAGCTGCGTGCCGGCCGCGGTGCCCGGCATCGCCTTCCTCTCCGGCGGACAGAGCGACGAGGAAGCGACCGCCCATCTCGATGCCATGAACAAGATCGGCCATCTGCCCTGGCGGCTGACCTTCTCCTATGGCCGTGCGCTGCAGGCGGCGCCGCAGAAGGCGTGGTCCGGCAAATCGGACAACGTCCCCGCGGGCCAGCGCGCCTTCTCGCATCGCGCCCGGATGAACGGGCTGGCGAGCACCGGCAATTGGGAAGCCGGCCTCGAGAAACAGGCGGCATAGTTGGCGACCAAGCCCGTTCCGCCGCGGCCGGCGCCGCGCCTCTATCTGGCAATTCCGCCGGTCGATGAGCCCGCACGGCTTGCGACCGAGCTCGCCGACCTGCTTGCCGCGGCCGACGTCGCGGCCGTCTTGGTGCGGCTGCGCGAGACCGATCCGCGCAGCATGATCTCCACCATCAAGGCGCTGGCGCCTGCGATCCAGAACGCGGGTGCGGCGCTGCTGATCGATGGCCATCCCGACATCGTGGCCCGCGCCGGCGCCGACGGCGCGCACCTGACCGGCCTCGCCGCGATGGAAGAGGCGATGCCCTCGCTGAGGCCCGACCGTATCGCAGGCGTCGGCGGGCTCGCGACGCGCCACGATTCCATGGCCGCGGGCGAAGCCGGCGCCGATTATGTGCTGTTCGGCGAGCCCGACGCCAACGGACAGCGCCCCTCGCTTGAGGCGATCGCCGAGCGGCTGGAATGGTGGGACGAATTGTTCGAGCCGCCCTGCGTCGGCTTTGCCACCTCGCGCGAGGAGGCCGAGGCGTTCGCTGCGGCCGGCGCGGATTTCGTTCTGGTCGGGGATTTCATCTGGTCCGACCCGCGCGGCGCCAAGGCCGCACTCGTCGAGATCGGCGAAGCGATTGCGCAGGCGCATGCCGGCGCAATCGGCACGGCCAAGGCCGAGGGATGACGCCGGAATGAAATGCCTGCGTCCGATAGGTGTTGCGCTCGGCTGCACGATGCTGGCGAGCGGCGCGATGGCACAGCTCTCGATCACGCCGCCGGCACAGACGCCGCCGCCCGCGAAGAAGGAGGCGCCGAAAGAGAAGCCGAAGGTGCATGCGCCCGCCGCGAAGAAGCCCGCGCCGAAGCCTGCCGCTACGCCCACGGCCACCCCGACGCCCTCGCCGACCCCGACGCCTGACGATCCCAATGTCGACCTCGTCTACGGCGCCTATCAGCGCGGCCTGTACAAGACCGCGTTCGAGCTGGCGACGGTGCGCGCCCAGAAC
Source organism: Bradyrhizobium sp. (assembly GCA_036383375.1). Lineage (GTDB taxonomy): Bacteria > Pseudomonadota > Alphaproteobacteria > Rhizobiales > Xanthobacteraceae > Bradyrhizobium. The sequence continues at coordinate 10,972 of DASVOL010000650.1, forward strand.
AACAACGATGCCAAGGCCATGACGATGCTGGGCGAGCTCTATGCCAACGGGCTCGGCGTCAAGCGCGATTACGCCAAGGCCGACGACTGGTACAAGCGCGCGTCCGACGCCGGCGACCGCGAGGCGATGTTCGCGCTCGCGATGATGCGGATCGCGGGCCGTGGCGGCACGGTGGACAAGGATTCCGCGGTCAAGCTGCTTGCCTCGTCGGCCAAGCTCGGCGAGCCCAAGGCGGCCTATAACCTCGCGCTGCTCTATCTCGACGGCCAGACCCTGCCGCAGGACCTCAAGCGCTCCGCCGAGCTGTTGCGGATGGCCGCGGACGCCGGCAGCCCCGAGGCGCAATACGCGCTCGCGACCTTCTACAAGGAAGGCACCGGCGTGCCGAAGGACCTCGAAAAGGCGGCCCGGCTGCTGCAGGCCGCCTCGCTGGCCGACAATGTCGATGCCGAGGTCGAATACGCCATCGCGCTCTACAATGGCGCCGGCACGCCGCGGAACGTACCGGCGGCGGTGGCGCTGTTGCGCAAGGCGGCCCGGCAGAACAGCGCGATCGCGCAAAACCGCCTCGCCCATGTGCTGGCGACCGGCGCCGGCGCCCCGGTCGACAAGGTCGAGGCGCTGAAATGGCACACCGTCGCCAAGACCGCCGGCAAGGGCGACCCCGATCTCGACGACATCCTCGCCGATATGAGCCCGGAAGACCGCGCTAAGGGCGAGGCAGCCGCGCGAAAATGGATCGGAAACAACGTCAAATGACGCCTTGACGGGGCGGCCTCCAGAGGGCACCCCAGTCCGCGAATCCAAGGCAGTTCCCCGCCCGCCCCGTCATCCTGAGGTGCGAGCAGAGCGAGCCTCGAAGGATGCACGGCCCCGCTGGTGGCCGTCGATCCTTCGAGACGCGCGTTCCGCGCTCCTCAGGATGACGGGACTACATCTGAACCCGCCGCCACGGCATCATCGCACCAAAGAAATCACCAATCATGCTCTACTCCGCCCTCATCAATGTCATGGTCAAGGCCGCGCGCCGCGCCGGCCGCAGCCTCAAGCGCGACCTCGGCGAGATCGAACACCTCCAGGTGTCGCTGAAGGGCCCAGCGAACTTCGTCTCGCTCGCCGACAAGCGCGCCGAGGAGATGCTCTACACCGACCTCGAAAAGGCCCGGCCCGGTTACGGCTTCCTCGGCGAGGAAGGCGGCAAGCGCGAGGGCTCGGACAAGAGCCACACCTGGATCGTCGATCCCCTGGACGGCACCACCAACTTCCTGCACGGCATCCCGCAATTCGCGATCTCGATCGGACTTCAGCGCGAGGACACGATCATCGCCGGTGTGATCTACAATCCCGCCAATGACGAGCTCTACATCGCCGAGCGCGGCAAGGGCGCGTTCCTCAACGACCAGCGGCTGCGCGTCGCCGGCCGCCGCCAGCTCAATGAATGCGTGGTCGCCTGCGGCCTGCCGCATATCGGTCGCGGCAACCATCAGCTGGCGCTGCAGGAGCTGGCCGCGCTGCAGAGCAAGGTCGCGGGCTTCCGCCGCTTCGGCGCCGCCTCGCTCGACCTCGCCTTCGTCGCTGCCGGCCGCCTCGATGGCTATTGGGAACGCAATCTGCAGTCCTGGGACGTCGCGGCCGGCCTCTTGATGGTCCGCGAAGCCGGCGGCACCGTCTCCGGCGTCCAGGGCAATGACGACCCGCTGCAAACCGGCCACGTCGTCTGCGGCAACGAGTTCGTGCACGGCGAGCTGATCAAGATCCTGAAGCCGCTCGGACAGTAACGCGACGGCGCGATCTAATCGTCGTCGCTGTCATCGTCATCCTCGTCGTCTCGACCGTCACGAAATTCACCGCCGAGCGTCAGCCCCTCGATGGTCGTGGCGCCCTTTGTCTTGATCACCCGGCGCAACGGGACCGCACTCTCGCTGCGCAACGCCTCCATCAGCTGCTCCGAATGGGTGACGATCCAGATGTCGGCGCGGCGCGACGCTCTGGCGATCAGCCGGGCCAACGGCGCCAGCAGCGATGGATGCAGGCTGGTCTCGGGTTCGTTCAGCGCGATGAACGGCGGCAGCCGATAACCCATGAATACGGCGAGCAGGCAGATATATTTCAGCGTGCCGTCGGATAATTCGTGCGCCTTGAACGGACGCGGCACGTCCGCCTGCTGCAGCTCGAATTCGCACCGCCCGTTTTCTGCCCATGCGCGCAGCTCGGCGCCCGGGAACGCATCCTCGATCGCATCCTGCAGATCAGCCGCATCCTGCCTGATCGCACTGAGCGTTGCCAAAGCAGCAGCAAGATCGCTGCCATCAGCGCTCAGCGACGGCGTCGTGATCGCCAGACATGGTTTTCGGATCGGCGATGCCGGATCGGTGCGAAAATCGTGATAGAAGCGCCAGCTCTGCAACGCGTTTCGGATCAGGTCGATTTCGGGGCACGCTTTGCCGTCGAGGAAATCCGCGAGCGCGGTTTCCGACGGCAACACCGCATTCTCGTGCTCGCTCCAGGCGCCGCTCTCGTCGCGGACGCTGACGTGTGAATTGGTCCGCTCCATCATCAGGACTTTCCGCTTGCCGTGGATCGCCTCGATGCGTTCGGACTTGATCATCGGCTCGCCCGGAAACGCCGCCTCGACCGGGCCGGGATGCCCGAGCTCGATCGCGTAATTGACGTGTTCGAATCTGGCCGCCAGCCGCAGCCGTCCGTCCTCGCCGCGCCTGCGAAGCCCCGACCAGCAGACCGAGTTCAATCCGCCTTCGTCGGCGATCGTGCGCGTGATCCGGCCGGTCGCAGCATCCCGCAGCAGCGACAGCGACTTGTAGAGATTGGATTTGCCGACGCCGTTCTCGCCGACGAAGACCGACAGCGGCTGAATGGGCATATAGAGCCGACGAATGGAGCGATAATTCGAGATCGCAATATCGGTCGGCCGCATCACATGCCCTCAATCCCCGGGTTGCCTCTACGGCCCCCGTTCAATCCAGAGATGCAATCTGGATTGGCCGGCTTGCGAAAGCAAGCCGCCGATCGGATCGGCACCGATTCCTGATATCAATGACCAATCCTCGCCGGCGCAGGCGGGCCATAGACCTCGGCGTTCGCCGGGGCCTTCTCGCGATCGCCGGCGAGCACGCGCTGCACGCTGACGAAGAACACCGGCACCAACAATAGTGCGAGGATGACGACGGCGATCATGCCGCCCATTACCGACGTGCCGAGCGCCTGCTGGCTGGCGCCGCCTGCGCCGGTGGCGATCGCCATCGGCAGCACGCCGCAGACGAAGGCAAGACCGGTCATCAGGATCGGACGGAATCGGAGGCTGCACGCCTCGATGGTCGCTTCGACCAGCGGCTTGCCCTGGGCGCGCAAATCCTTGGCGAACTCGATGATCAGGATCGCGTCCTTGGCGGCAAGGCCGATGATGGTGATCAGGCCGACGGTGAAGTAGACGTCATTCGACAGGCCCCGCATCGTTGCCGCCACCACGGCACCGAGAATGCCGAGCGGAATCGTGAGCAGCACCGCGAGCGGAATGGTCCAGCTCTCATAAAGCGCGGCGAGCAGCAGGAACACCACCAGCACCGAGAGCGCGAGCAGGAACGGCGCCTGCGAGCCCGACAGTTTCTCCTGCAGCGACTGGCCGGTCCATTCATAGCCGAAGCCGCGCGGCAGCTTGTCGGCGAGCCGCTCCATCTCGGCGATCGCGTCACCCGAGGTGAAGCCCGGCTTCGCCTCGCCGGAGATGCGCACCGCCGGATAATAGTTGAAGCCAGCAATTTGAGTGGGCCCCTTCGACCATTCGATGGTGGCGAAGGCCGAGAACGGCACCAGCTGGCCGCGGCTGTTCTTGACGTTGTAATTCAGGATGTCGTCCGCGTTCATGCGGCTGGTCTTGTCGGCCTGCACGATGACGCGCTGCATCCGCCCGCGATTCGGGAAGTCGTTGATGTAGTTCGATCCGAGGTTGGTCGAGATCGTGTTGTTGATGTCCTCGAAGGTAAGGCCGAACGCACCGGCCTTCTCGCGGTCGATCATCAGATTGACCTGCGGCGCCGGCGGCAGGCCCTCGACATAGACCTTCTGCAACACAGGACTGGCATTGGCCTCCGCGATCAGGCGGTCGGACGCCGCGATCAGCGCCGCATAGCCCTTCTGGCCGCGGTCCTGCAGGCGGAACGAGAAGCCCGAGGAGTTGCCGAGATTGTCGATCGGCGGCGGCTGCAGCGCCGAGATTTTGGCGTCGCGGATCGACGCGCCGAGATCGCGGTTGATGTCGTTGACGATCGCAGCGGCAGATTCCTTGGGCCCACGCTCCGACCAGTCCTTCAGGGTGATGAAGGCCTGCGCCGTGTTCATGCCCCGGCCGGAGAAGCTGAAGCCGGTGAGGAAGGTGACGTTGTCGACACCCGGCCGCTGCGCCAGATATTTTTCGACCTTCTCGATCACGGCCTCGGTGCGGCCGTAGGACGAATCCGACGGCGTCTGCACGTCGGTGGTGACGAAGCCCTGGTCGTCGACCGGAAGGAAGC